>JAGREI010000210.1 GCA_020446625.1 Erythrobacter sp. | reverse complement strand
TCGACCTCGTCGCCAACCACACCGCCTGGGACAACCAGATGGCGATCGACCATCCGGACTGGTACGAAAAGACCTGGGACGGCCACTTCCGCCCCACCCCGTGGTGGGACTGGTCCGACGTGATCGACCTCGACTGGTCGCAGCCCGGCGTGCGCCAGCACGTGGGCGGGGCGATGGAGATGTGGGTGCGCAATTTCGGCGTCGACGGCTTCCGGGCGGACGTGGCGGGCTATGTCCCGGTCGACTTCTGGGAGACGATGCGCGCGCGGCTCGATGCCATCCGCCCGGTGTTCATGCTGGGCGAGGTGCAGCAGACCAGCTACCACCGCGCCGCCTTCGATGCGACCTACGGCTGGGACTGGCACCAGGCCTCCAAGCGCATCGCCCATGGCGATGCCGATGCCACGGCCTTCTTCGGCTACTACGCCGAGAACGAGAGCCTGTGGCCGCGCGAGGCCATGCGGCTGACCTATATCGAGAACCACGACAGCAATGCCTGGGAAGGCACGATCTACGAGAACTACGGCCCGGCTTTGAACGCCATGACCGCGCTTGCCTTCACCCACGAAGGCTTGCCGATGATCCACAACGGGCAGGAAGCCTGCAACGCGCACCGGCTGGCCTTCTTTGATCGCGATCCGATCGACTGGAGCCAGGGCGAGCACTGTGCCTACGGCCAGCTGCTGCACGACCTGATCGCTTTCCGCGACGCCAACCCCGCGCTCGCCAACGGGCAATGGGGCGCAGTCATGCAGCAGGTGGTCAACGACCATCCGCAACAACTGTTCGGCTGGGTGCGGCAGCAGGACGGGAACAAGGTGCTGGGCCTGTTCAACCTCTCCGCCGAGCCGGTGACTGCGACTCTGGCCGATGGGCTGGCAGCGGGCACCTATCGCGAATTCGGCAGCAGCGATGAGGTTACCGTGGCGGCAGGCGATACCATCACCCTGCCCGCCTGGGGCTATCGCCTGCTCGCCAGCGGTTCCGCCGAGTGAGGATCGCCACAGCGCCCCGCACAGGCGCGACGGCAATCTAGCCTCGCTGCGCGTCAGACCTTGTCGTAGTGGAATGGCGCCACCAGCGGCGCGGGGAAGCAGTCGTACTGCATCGTCGGCGGGGCATCGGGCTGCAAGCCTTCGATCGACCGCAGCAGCTCGACCCCGCCCTTGTTCCAGCCGCGATCGAATTCGACGTAGATGTTCATGTAACCGTGCAGCAGCGCGATCTTCCATTCGCCGTCGACGCGGCGATATTCGTTCTCGTAGGTCGCCTCGCCCCAGCGCGCTTCGTTGCCGAGTGAACCAACCATCATGAAGCTGCGCCAGCGCGCCTTGGCCGTGCCAGCCGCGCTGTCAACGTGGATCACCGGCTGCAACTGCATGTGGTTGTAGAGCATCCCGTGGCCATAGGGCGGCAGGTGGTGCAGGTATTCGCGCACCCGCTCGCGCCCCTGGAAGACGCCGCGCCCGGCCAGTTCGAGCGAGCCGTCTTCCGCAAACAGGTCTGCCGCCTCGTCCCACAGGCCCTTGTCGACATAGTAGCCGTAGGCCGCCTGCAAGTTCTGCACGCTCTGGAAGTCGCGCGCCTGCTGCACTTCGGTTTCCAGTTCGGCCTGCCGCAGCTTCAGCGCGGCGAGTTCGGCAAGCACGGTTGCCAGCTGGTCGGTCATCAGGGCTTCCTCCTGTCAGTTGCCCGTGGCCTGCGCGGCCGGGCCGAAGTCTTCGTACGATCGTTGGGCGATGAAGGCGCGGATTGCCTCCACCTGTGCGGGCGTCAGCTGGCCTTCGAACGAAGGCATCCCCCGGCTGGCAAGCGCGCCATCGAGCACCACCGACCGGAAGGCTTCGCTCATCACTACTGGCGACAGCCGCAGGTCGGGATATGCCCCTGCGCTCACCACGCCGGTGCCGTGGCAGCGCAGGCAGAAGCGGGCATAAAGCGGATTGCCCCGCAGCGCGTCGGCGGCGGGCATGGGGGCATCGACAATCGCCTGCTGCGGACGCTGCGGCCTTTCGTACGGCGGCAGGGACGCCTGCCCGTCTAGCGCGAAGACCAGCAGCCGGTTCGGCCCGATCGATTCGCCCGCCTGCAAGGCCATCACCCCGCCCGTCAGCGGCCAGCCGCCGCCCCAGCCCGCCATCACGGCAACATATTGCTTGCCGTCCATCGCATAGGTGATCGGCGGAGCGAGCACGCCGGTCTGCGCATCGAAGGCCCACAGCCGCTCGCCCGTGCTCTCGTCATAGGCGACCAGTTCGCGCGCGGTATTGCCCGCGAACACCAGTCCACCGCCGGTGGCCAGTACCCCGCCGTTGAACGGGGCCTGCTGGTCCACCCGCCACGCCTCGCGCTGGTGCACCGGGTCCCAGGCGATCAGGTAACCCTTCATTCCGGCATAGAGCGCCGCGCGATCCTCTGCCGTCATCGCCCCGCCTGCGTTCATGGCGACGCCCGAGGTATAGGCGCCGACCACCTGCTGCTCGTCAGCCGGGGCATAGGGCATCCCCACGTCCTGCGCCGGGATATAGACCAGCCCGGTGCGCGGGCTGAAGGCCATCGGCGGCCAGTTGTGCCCGCCGCCCGAACTGGGGAACTGGAACGACGGCTGGCCGGTGCGGTAATAGCGCGCCGAGGGCACTTCCTGCGGCCGTCCGGTTTGCGGATGCAGCCCGGTTGCCCAGGTGACGTCGACGAAATTGGTGCCCGAGATGAACTCGCCCGTCTCCCGGTCCAGCACGTAGAAGAAGCCGTTCTTGGGGGCCTGCATCAGGACGTGGCGTGGCTGCCCGTCGATCTCCAGGTCGGCCATGACCATGTTCTGGGTGGCGGTGTAGTCCCACGAATCTGCCGGAGTGGTCTGGAAGTGCCAGCGATACTGGCCGCTGTCCGCGTCCACCGCCACGATGGAGGAGAGGAACAGGTTGTCGCCCTCGCCATTGGAACGCATCTGGTGGTTCCATGGCGAGCCGTTGCCGGTGCCGATGTAGACCATGTTCAGTTCGGGATCGTATTCGATCGCGTCCCAGGCCGTGCCGCCGCCGCCATAGCGCCAGTATTCGCCCGCCCAGGTCTCTCGCGCCATTTCCATGGCGCTGTCGGAAGCGGCATTGTCGGGCACCGCAGGGTCGCCCGGCACGGTGTAGAACCGCCAGCGTTGGCTACCATCGGCCACGCTGTAGGCGGTGACGAAGCCGCGTGCGCCGAACTCTGCCCCGCCATTGCCGATCAGAACCATGTCCTTCACCACGCGCGGCGCGCCGGTGATGGTGTAGTTGACCGCCAGCCGATCGGCCTGGTCGACGGTCTGCACCTGCCACGCGACTGCCCCGGTGGCCGCGTCGAGCGCGATCAGCCGCCCGTCGAGCGCGCCCAGGAACACCCGCCCCCCGGCCACGGCCACGCCGCGCGACACCGGCCCGCAACAACCGCGCGAGGAAGCGGCGCGCACATCGGGATCGTAGCTCCACAGCAGTTCGC
>JAGREI010000209.1 GCA_020446625.1 Erythrobacter sp. | reverse complement strand
GCGCTGGGCGAACCGCTGCGCGTGCTGCTCGATACCAAGCCCGGCAAGGCCGCCGCCAAGCGGTGGGACTGGGTGCGCAAGGGCGCGCCCGTCATCATCGAGGTCGGCCCGCGCGACATGGACAACGGCGTGGTCAGCCTGCTGCGCCGCGATGCGCTGTGGGACGAGGCCACCGGCAAGCCCGCCTTCGCCAATCCCACCCGCGATGCCGCCGTGGCGGACATGCCTGCGCTGCTGGCCGCGATCCAGCAGGCGCTGTTCGACCAGGCCCTTGCCAACCGCGAGGCCAACGTGGTGCGCGATATCGACACGGTAGCGGGCCTGGCCGAATTCTTCGGGGAAGACCGCAAGTATCCCGGCTGGGTGGAAGTGCAGTGGGCCAAGCCCACCGGCGCGGCGCTGGAAGGCGTGGTGGAAACGCTCAAGGAACTGAAGCTGACCTTGCGCAACGTACCGATCGACGCCGCCCCGGTGGAGGGCAAGTGCGTGTTCACTGGCGAACCGGCGGTAGAACGCGTCTACGTGGCGCGCGCCTACTGACTTCGACACCTCCGTTCGTGCTGAGCTTGTCGAAGCTCGCTGGTCTTCCGACAAGCTCAGCACGAACGGGGCTGGTGGTCGGGCCTATTCCTCCAGCCCGCGCTCCAGGCTTTCGCGGTAGGCGTCGAGCGAGATATCGCGCCCCAGGAAATCGTGGACCAGGTCCGCCGCCGGGCGCGTGCCGCCCTGGTCGAGGATCATGTGGCGATAGTCCGCCGCGGTCTGCGGGTTGCGCAGGCCCTCTGTCTCGAAGCGGGTGAACAGGTCGTCCGCGATCACCTTTGACCAGCGATAGGTGTAGTAGATGGCCGAATAGCCATCGAGGTGGCCGAAGGCGTCCTGCATCTGGGCATAGTCGGGCATCGGCACCACGGCATAGTCGTTATACCATCCACGGGCCGCCACGCCGAGATCGGCAGGCACCGGGTTCTGGTGAAATTGGAGCGAGATATTGGTGTAGCCCAGCTGCGTCATGTCGCCCAGGCCGGCGTTGAAATAGCGCACCCGGTTCATCTTCTCGACCAGCTCGCGCGGGATCGTCTCGCCCGCGGCGTTCACCGCGAAGGTGGCCAGCGTGTCATAGTCGTAGACCCAGTTCTCCAGCATCTGCGACGGGGCCTCGACGAAGTCCCACTCGGTCGCCACGCCCGACTGGCCGAACCACCGCTGGGTGCCGCCGAACATGCCGTGCAGCATGTGGCCGAATTCGTGCAGCAGCGTTTCGACCTGGCCGTGTTCCATCAGCCCGGTGCTGTGATCGCCGCTGGGCAGGTTCTGGACCAGCGCGCCCACCGGCACCTCGTCCGCTTCGCCCACCACGCCGGGATAGATCGGGATCATGTTGGCGTGGGTATACTTGCCGGGGCGGGGGTGGTTGTCGAAGTAGAACCGGCCCAGCACCGTGCCATCGGCATCCACCATTTCGTAGGCTTCGACGTCCTCGTGCCAGACGGGGGTATCCCACGGACGGATATCGACGCCGAACAGGTCTTCGGTCAGCCGCAGCACGCCGTCGCGCACGTTGTCATAGGCGAAGTACTGCCGCGCTTCCTGCGGGTTGTAGTCGAAATAGTGCGCCTGCGCCTTGGGGCTGAGCCAGCCCTGTTGCCAGAACTCCACCCGCTCTGCGCCCGGCACCAGGTCCTGCAACACGGCAAGGCCAAGATCGTAATCGTGCTGGGCGACGGGCCGGGCGATGGCGGCCATGTCGTCGATCAGGCCCTGCACGCGCTCCGGCGAGCCGAGCATCTTGTCTTCGAGGATCAGCGTCGCATAGTTCGGCCGGCCAAGGATCCCAGCCAGTTCCTGCCGCAGGGTGAACATGCGCCGCAGCAGCTCGTCGTTGGCGGGATAGGCACGCTGGAAATAGAGTTCGGAGAAGCGATGGCGCAGGTCGTCGCTGTCGGCATAGCGCATTACCGGGCTGTAGTCGGTGGAGGCCGTGGTCAGCACCACCATGCCATCCTCACCCGCGGGGCGCGCGTCGATGAAGTCCTGCGGCAGGCCCGCCAGTTCCTCTGGCCGCACACGCAGTTCCAGCGCGCCTTCGGCAATGTTGCGGGCAAAGCCGGTGGAGATTTCGGAAAGCTCGTCGTTGATCGCCTGCACGCGGGCGCGCTGGTCGTCGGGCAGGGCCACGCCTGCACGTTCGAAGCCGGAGACGGTCTGGCTGAGGTAGTACTGCGTCGCCGCATCCTCTCCGCTGGCGTCGATCGCGGCCAGCGCATCGTAGATCGCGCGCGACAGGCTGATCTGGCTGGACAGCGAATTCAGCCGCACCGAACAGGCCCCGCCCGCATCGCGCAGTTCGGGGGTATCCATCACCTGCTGGTACAGCTCGAATTCGCCCAGGCCCGCCCCGATCAGGGCGATCATCTGGTCATAGTTCACCAGCGTGGTGTCGACCGTGGCCGCGCCCTGCGCCGCTTCCAGCGCCGTGCGCCGTTCCTCGATGGCATTGACGTACTGGTCGCACTTGGCCGTGATGGCTTCGGGTCCGGCGGGATCGGTCAGGATCGTGCCCATGATGTCGCGCACGTCGCTGGCGGAAGCGGGCGCAGACAGCGCGGTGGCGGCCAGCAGGGTCGCGGGCAGGGTTGCGGCGAATTTGTTCATCAGGAAAAGTCCCCAGTCCAGTATCGGGCGGCACGCTAACGCCGACTGGTTGCAGCTGCAATCACCCGCCTTGCCAAGCAGGGGGTTTTGCGCGAATTCTCGACGAATGCGCTATCTCATCCTGCCAACGGCCTTGCTGGCCATGATCGCCACGCCCGCTTTCGCCCAGAATGACCCTGCCAACGGCGTATCGGAAGATCGCCTGCGCAATGATGTGGAGCGGATGGTGGCCTTCGGCACGCGGCACACGCTGTCGGGCATGGACGATCCCGAACGCGGTATCGGCGCGGCGCTGGCCTGGGGCCGGGGCGAGTTCGAAGCGGCCAGCGCGGACTGCGGCGGCTGCCTGGAAGTGCGCTATGTCGAGCGCGAGATGAGCGGGCGGCGCATTCCCGAGCCGGTGCTGATCCGCGATGCCGTGGCGATCCAGCGCGGCACAGAACGGCCCAACGAGGTCGTCATCATCCAGGGCCATATCGACAGCCGCGCCTCCGACGTGATGGACGCGCAGATCGACGCACCCGGCGCCAACGACAATGCCAGCGGTTCGGCACTGGTGCTGGAAGCCGCGCGCATGATGAGCCGCCAGAGCTATCCCACCACCGTGGTCTACGCCCTGCTCGATGGCGAGGAACAGGGGCTCTACGGCGGCACCCTGCTGGCGGACTTTGCCGCCGAACAGGGCTGGACGGTGAAGGCCGTACTCAACAACGACATCGTCGGCGGATCGTGCGGATCGGACGGGGTGTGTGAACGTGGCTATGTGCGGGTGTTCTCCGATGGCACCCGCGTCGATGCCGACGATGCGCTGCGCGCGCAGATGCGCAGCATGGGCGGCGGCAACGACAGCCCCAGCCGCAACCTGTCGCGCTTTGCCGCCGGGGTGGCCGAAGCGGGTGCAGAGGAATTCGCCGTGCGGCAGGTGTGGCGCAGCGACCGGATGGGGCGGGGCGGGGACCACTTGCCGTTCCTCGATCACGGCTTTCCCGCGATCCGCTTCTCGGTCGCCATCGAGGACTACAACCACCAGCACCAGGACGTGCGGGTGGAAGACGGCGTGACCTACGGCGACACGGTGGACGAGATGGACTTTCCCTATCTCGCCAGCGTCACCCGGCTGAACGTGGAGGTCGCCTCTGCGCTGGCCCGCGCGCCGATGCCGCCGGTGGTGCAGGTGGATGGCATGGTGCGGCCCGACGTGCTGCTGGAGTGGGAGCCGGTGGCAGGCGCGGTGCGCTACAACGTCTGGCGGCGCGCCACGGACGAGCGCGACTGGACCTTGCGCGACACGCTGGAAGGCGATCCGGCGGCCGATCTCAACGCCATCACCCTGGCACCCGATCGCGGCGACGACTGGATCTTCGGTGTCAGCGCGGTGGCGGCAGACGGCGCGGAAAGCCCGGTGGCGAGCGCGGTGCCGGGCGGCGGGTTCTATCCGCTGCCTCGCGGCGACGACTAAGGTCGACAGCGAATAGCTAAACGCCCATAGGCCGCACCATGGCCAAGACACCCGGCAACCGTTCGTTCTCCGCCCTGCCCAGCAAGGAGCAGGTCCTCGAATTCATCCGCACCGCCGACGGCGTGGTGGGCAAGCGCGAGATCGGCAAGCATTTCCGCCTGAAGGGGCAGGAAAAGATCGCGTTGAAGGCCCTGCTGAAGGACATGGCCGAGGAAGGCCTGATCGACGGCCGCAAGAGCGCCTTCCACCGCATGGGCGGCGTGCCCAAGGTGACGGTGCTGCGCGTGGTCGAGATCGACGAGGGCGATGCGATCGCCATTCCCGAAACCTGGCAACCCGACGATGCCACTCCGCCGCCGCGGCTGCGGATCGTCGAGCGCAAGAAGCAGGCCGCGCTGCGGGTGGGCGACCGCGTGCTCGCCCGCACCGAGGAAGCCGGGCGCGGCTGGCTGGCGCATCCGATGAAGAAGCTGCCATCGCAGGAAGGCGCCATGCTGGGGGTGGTCGAATTCGACGGCACCGGGCAGGCGTGGCTGGCCCCGGTGGACAAGCGCGTGCGTTCTTCGCAGCGCGTCTCCGACACGGGCGGGGCGGAGGAAGGGCAGCTAGTGCTGGCCGAACCCGCCGGGCGCGGGCGCAATGCGACGGTCAAGGTGACCGAAGTGCTGGGCGATCCGCTCGCCCCGCGCAGCTATTCACTGATCGCGATCCACAAGTACGGCATCCCCTGGGTCTTCCCCGAAGAGGTGCTGGAACAGGCCACGCGCGCGGCCAAACTGCCCTTGTCCGAAGACCAGCGCGAAGACCTGCGCCACCTGCCCATCGTCGCCATCGACCCTGCCGACGCGCGCGACCACGACGATGCGATCTGGGCCGAGCCGGACGGGAAGGGCGGCTTCGTGGCCGTGGTGGCCATCGCCGATGTCTCGTTCTACGTCCGCCCCGACAGCCGCATCGACCGCGAGGCGCGAAGGCGCGGCAACTCGGTCTACTTCCCCGACCGGGTGGTGCCGATGCTGCCCGAAGTGCTTTCGGCCGACGTGTGTTCGCTGAAAGAGGGCGAGGATCGCGCGGCGATGGCCTGCCACCTCCAGATCGACAGGCACGGCAAGCTTGCCGGCTGGCGCTTCACCCGCGCGCTGGTGCGGATCGCGGCGAACATTGCCTATGAAGACGCGCAGGCCGCGATTGATGACGGCACCGCGCCCGAACACCTGACCAACCTGTGGGCCGCGTGGAAGCTGCTGGCGGATGCCCGCGCCGCACGCGATCCGCTGGAACTGGACCTGCCCGAACGCCGCGTGGTGCTCGACGCGGCTGGCAAGATTGTCGAGATCGCCGTCCGCGAACGGCTCGATGCGCACCGGGTGGTGGAGGATTTCATGATCGCCGCCAACGTCGCCGCCGCCAGGGCGCTGGAAAGCAAGGCCAGCCCGGTGGTCTACCGCATTCACGAACCACCCACGCGCGAGAAGCTGGTGGCCTTGCGCGAATATTTCGAGACCATGGGCAAGAAGCTGGCGCTGGGGCAGGTGATCACCCCCGGCCTGTTCAACCGCATGATCAAGGACATTGCCGACCCCAGCGAGAAGGCGCTGGTGATGGAGGCGGTGCTGCGCAGCCAGACGCAAGCCTATTACGGGCCGAAGAACGCCGGGCATTTCGGGCTGGCGCTGGGTTCCTATGCCCACTTCACCAGCCCGATCCGCCGGTATTCGGACCTGCTGGTGCACCGCGCGCTGGTGGATGCCTATGGCCTCGAACAGCCGAAACCCAAGGGCGATATTCCGGCGCATTCGGGCCTGTCGTCGCAGGATCGCGATAATCTTGGCAAGGTCACCGATGCTATCAGCCTGACCGAGCGGCGGGCGATGGAGGCCGAACGCGATACCATCGACCGTTACGTGGCGGCATGGCTGTCAGGCCGGGTAGGCGAGGTCTTCCCCACGCGCATCACCGGGGTGCAGAAATTCGGCTTCTTCGCCACCATCGTGGGGCTGGGCGGCGACGGGCTGGTGCCGATCTCCACACTGGGCCGCGAATACTTCCGCCACGAGGAAAAGGCACAGGCGCTGGTGGGCGAGGACACGGGTACGCGCTATTCGGTGGGCGATACGCTGGACCTGCGGCTGGCCGAAGCCAACCCGTTGACCGGCGCGCTCAAGTTCGAATTGCCTGAAGGCGGCGGAATGCAGCGGGTGGAACCGCGCGGCGCGCGGCCAGATCGCAAGCCCCGCCGCGATGGCCCGCGCAAGGATCGGCAAGGCAAGCACATGGTCGGCCAGCGCGGTCGGCCCGGCAATATCCGGCATCAGGGGCGGGGTAAGAAGAAGTAGGCTGAGATCCTTCCCGACACCGGGAGAATCAGCTCAACCTGTCGAGTTCCTCGGTCGTCAGTCCGCCCGGCACCACGAACAGCGGGCATTGCAGGCTGCCGGCGTGGGTGGTGAAGTGCGTTACCAGCGGCCCTGGCGCGCCTTCGGCTGCAGCGCCCAGCACCAGCGCGGCGACTTCGGGGTGTTCAGCAAGGTATTCGCTCACCACCGCGCGGCCTTCGCCCACGCGCACCGCGATCTGCGGCATCTTCCCGCTTTCGTACATCAATTCACCCGCAGCGGAGTTGGCCAGCACCTCCGCCCGATCGCGCGCTTCGGCCTCGATTGTCGCCTGCACACCGGCAAAGGCGTTGAACGACTGGCGCGGCACCAGTGCCAGCAAGTGGACCACGCCGCCGGTCTTGGCCGCGCGCCGGGCGGCAAAGCGCAGCGCGACATGCGCTTCCTCTGTCTCGTCGATGATGGTCAGATAGACGCGCACTGGTTTGCTTCCCTCGGGCGCGGGGTATCGCCGGAAAGCGGCAATTCTGCAAGATAGCTTGCCCCGGCACGGCAAATTGGCCAAGGAGCGGCCATACGCAAAACACGCTTGCAGGGAGCCACGCCCCAATGCCGATCGCCATCAAGATGCCCGCGCTTTCTCCCACCATGGAGGAAGGGACACTGGCCCGCTGGCTGGTGAAAGTGGGCGACAAGGTTTCCTCCGGCGACATCATGGCCGAGATCGAGACCGACAAGGC
>JAGREI010000208.1 GCA_020446625.1 Erythrobacter sp. | reverse complement strand
TCGCGGTTCATGGTGATCCCGTCGGTCGGGCGCAGGAAACCCAGTTCCTGCGCATTGGCGGCAGACTTGGCCACGGTGGCGGTGCTGACGATCTCGAACACCTTGGACACGGCCGGCATCGGCCCCTTGGGCTGGCGCGGGTTTTCCAGCCAGCGGGTGAGCATTTCGCCGCAGCCGCCCCAGCCGGGGATCAGGCCCACGCCCGGCTCCACCAGCCCGATGTAGGTTTCGGCGTGCGCCTGCACCGCATCGGAGTTGAGGCAGACCTCGCAGCCGCCGCCCAGTGCCAGCCCGAAGGGGGCGGCGACGACGGGGAAGGGGGCATATTTCAGCGCCTTGTAGGCCTGTTGTCCGCCCGCCACTAGCTTTTCCACCTCGCTCCAGGCGGCGATGTTGAGCGCGAACATGGCGAGGCCGAGGTTGGCCCCGGCGGAGAAGTTGGAGCCTTCGTTGTAGATCACCAGCGCCTTGTAATCGCTCTTCACCAGCGGCACGGCCTTGCCGATCAGGCGCATCACCTGGTCGTCGAGCGCGTTCATCTTGCCGGTGAATTCGAGCGCGACGACACCGTCGCCCACGTCCCACAGCGCGGCGGAACCGTTGGCCATCAGCGGCTGGCTGGTAAGCTTGATATCCTCCAGCAGCAGCACGCCTTCGGGGCGCACTACGTCGTGGTAGGCACCATCGGTGCCAAGGTACTGCCGCTTGCCGTCCTCGATGCGGTAGAAGCTCTTGCCCGCGGCGGTGCGCAGGATCGGCGGCACGGCGATGCCGTCCGCTTCCAGCCGCGCGACGAGGGTATCGACGCCGATCGCGTCGATCATCTCGAACGGGCCGCGCTTCCAGTTGTAGCCCAGCTTCATCGCGTCATCGACGCCGACCACGGTCTTCGTCGCTTCGGGAACGATCATCGCGGCATAGGCCAGCGTCGGGCCGAGCACGGCCCAGGCATAGGCGCCCACCTTGCCCTTGTCCGCGATCAGCGCGCCAAGGTCGCCCTTGGCGGCCGCGCCACGCACCAGGCTGGAGCCGCGCGCGGCGGCATATTCGCCGGTCTTGAGGTCTTTCGCCTCCTTCACCCGCTTGCCGCTGGCGTCCTTGGACATGCGGAAGAAGCCGCCCTTGCCCTTGCGACCGGTGTAGCCGTCCGCGATCATCGCCTCGATCAGCGGCTCGCTGCGGGCGATTTTCTGGTAGGGATCGTCCTGGGGCAGGGTGGAGGTGAGCGACTTCATCAGGTGCGGCATCAGGTCGATGCCGATCAGGTCGATCAGGCCGAAAATGCCGGTCTTGGGCACGCCCATGGGCTTGCCGCCGATTTCGTCGGCTTCTTCCACGCTCACGCCCTGGTCGAAGGCGGCGTTGACTGCCGCCTGGATCCAGAAGGTGCCTACGCGGTTGGCGATGAAGCCGGGCGAATCCTCTGCATCGACCACGCTCTTGCCCAGCGTGCGATCCACGAACTGGCTGACCATGGCCACCGTGTCGGCATTGCTGTGCGGCCCGGCCACGATCTCGATCAGCCGCATGTAGCGCGGTGGATTGAAGAAGTGGGTGATGAGGAAATCGGCCTTGAACTGGTCCGAACGCCCGTCAGTCAGCTGCGCCAGCGGAATGGTGGAGGTGTTGGAGGACACCGCCGTACCCGGCTTTCGCACCTCTTCCAGCCTGGCGTAGAGGTTCTGCTTGATGTCGAGCCGTTCGATGATGGCTTCCACCACCCAGTCGCATTCGGCCACCTTGCCCAGGTGATCCTCGATATTGCCGGTCTCGACCAGCTTGGCCGCGCGTGCGGACATGAAGGGGGCGGGATCGGTCTTGAGCATCTTCGCCACCGCGCCTTCGGCAATGGCGTTGCGGTTGTCTCCGTCCTTGGGGACGATGTCGAGCAGCAGCACCGGCACGCCGGCATTGGCCACCTGCGCGGCGATCCCGGCGCCCATGGTGCCTGCGCCGATGACGCAGACCTTCTTGATCTGGTTGGCCATTACATTGCCTCCAGGATCGTAGCGATGCCCTGGCCGCCACCGATGCACTGGGTGGAGAGCGAGTACTTGCCGCCCTCGCGCTTGAGCAATGCCGCCGCCTTGCCCACGATGCGCGCACCGGTGGCGCCCAGCGGGTGGCCGATGGCGATCGCACCGCCATCGAGGTTCAGCTTCGCCTCGTCGATGCCCAGATCGCGGATCGTGGCGATCGACTGGCTGGCGAAGGCTTCGTTCAGTTCGATCACGTCAATCTGGTCGATGGTAAGCCCTGCGCGTTCCAGCGCCTTCTTGCTCGCGCCCACCGGACCGATGCCCATGATCTCGGGCGCGCAGCCGGAAATGGCCATGGACTTGATCTTCGCCAGCGGGGTCAGGCCGTTGGCCTTGGCATAGTCCGCGCTGCACACCAGCACGGCACTGGCGCCATCGGTGAGCGGGGAACTGGTGCCGGCGGTGACGGTGCCGTTCTGGTCGAAGGCCAGCTTCAGGCCCGCCAGCGCCTCCGCCGTGGTGTCGGGACGCGGCGTGCCGTCACTGTCGATCACCGTGCCATCGGGCAGGGTGTAGGGGACGATCTCGTCGGTGAACTTGCCCGCTGCCATGGCCGCGCCGGCCTTCTGCTGGCTCTTCACCGCGAAGGCTTCCTGCTCGGCGCGGGTAAGGTCGTACTTCTTCGCCACGTTCTCGGCGGTTTCACCCATGCCCAGGTAAGCGGCGCTTTTCGCGGCGAGGGCGGGGTTGGGCATGGGGTTGAAGCCGGTCATCGGCACGCGGCTCATCGATTCGATCCCCGCGCAGACGAACACCTCGCCTGCTCCACAAGCGATCTGCCCGGCGGCGTAGTGGATCGCACTCATCGACGATCCGCAGAAGCGGTTGACGGTCATGCCGCCGATCGAGATCGGCAGGTCGGCCAGCAGCACCACGAGGCGGGCAATGTTGAAGCCCTGCTCGCCTTCGGGGAAGGCGCAGCCCATCACCACGTCCTCGATATCTTCCGGCTTCACCCCGGTCCGGTCGATCAGCCCGCGGATGGTGTTCGCCGCCAGGTCATCCGGCCGCACCTTGGCGAGCGCACCCTTGTAGGCGAGGTGGAAGGGGGACCGGACATAGCCCGCGATGACGACATCAACCATGGTTCGTACTGCCTTTCCTGCTCGATTCGCGCCGGTCGATTCTCAGGCGATTGACCTTTTGCGGCGAATGATTACGATAAAGTCGCTTGCTTGACGTATACGTTAAGTAAGCGGGAATCAAGACGCTCCTTCCAACCGGGACGGAAACGGCGAAAGGACAATGCATGGACGCGGGCGTGGTTGCCTCTCATCCGCTTGATACCAGCCGCATCATCGATGCGGAAGGGAACTTGCGCCCGCGGCTGCTGACCGAGGCACTGGACCATGCCGTGGCCACCTGGCCCGACCGGGTGTGCGTCGATTTCCTTGGCCGCGAATGGACTTACGGCCAGATCGGGGAACTGGTGGACCGGGTCGCCACCGGCTTGCAGGCGGCGGGGCTGGGCAAGGGCGACCGTTTCGGCCTGTGCCTGCCCAATACGCCCTATTCGGTGGTGCTCTACTTCGCGGTGCTGCGCGCGGGCGCGACCGTGGTGAACCTCAACCCGCTCTACACCCACGACGAGGTCGAATTCCTCATCACCGATTCGGGTGCGAAGATGATCGCCGTGCCGGACCTCGAAGTCATCCACGGCAAGGTTGCCGCCGCCTGGGGCGCGCAGGACGAAGCGGGCAAGGTCTGGCTGGAAAAGGTGGTGCTTTGCCCCATGGCAGACGTGCTGCCGCTGGCCCAGTCGCTGGGCTTCCGCTTCCTCAAGCGCAAGGATCACGCGCGCCGCCTGCCCGGCGTCGCCTACCTCGATTTTCCCGCGCTTGCCGCGCATCCTGCCTCTCCGGCCGTGGTGGAGCAGCACCCGGACGACGTTGCCGTGCTGCAATATACCGGGGGAACGACCGGGCGACCAAAGGGTGCCATGCTCACCCATGCAAATCTTGCCGCCAACTCGGCGCAGATGATGCTGCACGTGGGCGAGACGCGCGACATGCAGGAACGCACGCTGGGCGTGCTGCCGCTGTTCCACGTTTTCGCGCTCACCTGCGTGCTCAATTTCGGCGTGGATACCGCTGCCGAACTGGTGCTGCTGCCGCGCTTCGACATGGACGAGGTGCTCAAGACCATCAAGCGCAAGCCGCCCACGCAGGTGTTCGGCGTGCCGACGATCTACAACGCGCTGGGATCGCTGCCGGATGACCGCGTGCCGGACCTGTCCGCCGTGCGCACCAGCATTTCCGGCGGGGCGCCGCTGCCGCTGGAAGTGCGCCACCAGTACGAGAAGCGCACCCATTCGCCGGTGGCCGAAGGCTATGGCCTGACCGAAGCCAGCCCGATCATCACCAGCAACCCCTTGCTGGGCCGCGCGCCGGTGAAGGACAATTCGGCAGGGCCTGCCTTCCCGCACACGGTGATCGAGATCCGCGATCCCGAGACGGGAAAGATCCTGCCGCAAGGCGAGCGCGGCGAGATCTGCGCGCGCGGGCCGCAGGTGATGAAGGGCTACTGGAACCGGCCGCAAGCCACCGCCGACACCATGATCGACGGCGCGCTGAAGACCGGCGACATCGGCTATCTCGACAAGGACGGCTACCTGTTCATCGTCGACCGGATCAAGGACCTGATCCTGTGTTCGGGCTACAACGTCTATCCGCGCGTGATCGAGGATGCTGCCTACGAACACCCGGCGGTGAAGGAAGCGGTCGCCATCGGCATTCCCGATCCCTATCGCGGCGAGGCGCCCAAGCTGTTCGTGGCCCTCCACCCCGGCGAGGAACTCGATGCCGGCACGCTCAACGCCTTCCTCAAGATGCGGCTGAACCCGATCGAAATGCCCGACGCCTACGAATTCCGCGACGAACTGCCCAAGACGCTGGTGGGCAAGCTGGAAAAGAAGGTGCTGGTGGCAGAGGAGCGCGCCAAGGCCGCCGCTGCTGCCGCAGCCACGCAGAAGGCGGAGTGAGCGAGCAGATGGACCACAGCCCCACCGATAACACCCCGCCGTTCGAAGGCATGGCGCAAGGCGACCTCAAGAGCATCGCCGAGGCGTCCGAGGCGCTGGGCGTCACCCAGCGCACCTTGCGCTTCTACGAGGACAAGGGGCTGATCCAGCCGCAGCGGGTGGGGGCCATGCGCGTCTATTCGCGGCGCGAGATGGGGCGGATGCAATTGATCCTGCGCGGCAAGCGGCTGGGCTTTTCGATCCGCGAGATCGGGGAATTCCTCAGCCTCTATGCGATGGACAAGGGGCAGGTGGGGCAGATGCAGCACCTGCTGGGCGGCGTGACCGACCGGCTGACCGAACTGCGCCACCAGCGCGATGCGCTGGAACAGACCATCGGTGAACTCGAAGCCATCGAAACGCAGGCGCGCAGCCACATCGAGGCCACGCTGAAGCAGGACTAAGCGGCCTGCTGAATCGAGACGGTTAATTGTGGGGGAACCGAATGGTGGGCGTAGCAAGGATTGAACTTGCGACCCCTACGATGTCAACATAGTGCTCTACCACTGAGCTATACGCCCACACCATTCGGGTCTGGACCGGCCCCGGAGGGACGGCAGGCGGGCCATCTAGCGCCGCCTTCGCAGATGCGCAAGGGCCTTAGATGGCCTTAAAGCGAGGCGACCGCGCTGTCTTCGAACATGCGTTCCACTTCCAGCACCAGGTCCTTCAGGTGGAACGGCTTGGACAGCATCTTGGCGTGCGGCGCATCGCCGTGGGCGCGCAGGGCGACGGCGGCGAATCCGGTGATGAACATCACCTTGGTCGACGGGCTCAGCTCGTTGCAGCGTTGCGCCAGCTCGATCCCGTCCATTTCCGGCATCACGATATCGGACAGCAGCAGGTCGTAGATCTCGGTCTCGATCAGTGGCAGCGCCTCGGTGCCGCAGGAAACCGCCATCACCGAAAAGCCCGCCTGTTCCAGCGCGCGCTTCAGGTAGGTGCGCATCGCGGAATCGTCTTCAGCCAGCAGGATGCGGATCATGCCCTGGTCTCTTTCGTTAACTTGCCCGACGACAGCCCTTAAGCACATCGGCGTTAAAAATCTTCCCTCGATCCGGGGATGGCCAGCATTGGGACAGGCCGGGGCCGCCTGTGGGAAAGGCTGGCGGGCTTTGACTCGGCGCGCGCGGCGGGCCAGCAAGGCGAAAGATGAGCAACGGCGAAAACTCTCCCGGCGATTCGCGCGTGACCATGGGCGGGGCGATTCCCGGCGGGGAAGGGCAGGCCGCCTTCCTGCTGCGCCAGCCAGCCGTGCCCGGAATCCCGGTACTGGTGGCTGTGCCCCATGCCGGGCGCGACTATCCCGCCAGCCTGCTGTCGCGGATGCGCCACCCCGAAGCCTCCTCGCACCGGTTGGAGGATCGCTACATCGACCTGGTGGCGCGCAAGCTGGCAGCCGCCACCGGCGCCACGCTGCTGCTGGCGCAGGCACCGCGCGCACTGATCGACCTCAACCGCTCGCCCGAGGATGTCGACTGGGACATGGTCACCGGGCCGCGCGGCAGCGTGGTGCGGGCGCGGCTGGCCGCCGGTCGGCGCGCGCGCAGCGGGCTGGGGCTGGTGCCGCGCCGCCTGCCGGGACTGGGCGAGATCTGGCGCGGCAAGCTGTGCGCGGCGGAAATCGACGAGCGCATCGAACAGGTTCACGCCCCTTATCACGCCGCCCTGGGCAAGGCGCTGGAAGGCTTGCGCGACCGATGGGGGGCAGCCCTGCTGCTGGATCTGCACTCGATGCCGCCGCTGGGGCCGAAGGTGGGGGATCATGCCGTGGCCGACTATGTCATCGGTGATCGCTTCGGCGCGTCGTGCGAGCACCACCTGGCCAGCGCCGCGCTCGACCATTTCGAACGCCACGGCCACCGCGCCGCGCACAATCGCCCCTATGCCGGTGGCTATGTGCTCGATCGCCACGGCGCACCCGCGCGCGGTCTGTCGGCCATGCAGCTGGAAGTGTGCCGCGCGACCTATCTGGATGAGTCGCTGCGCGAGCCGGCAGACGGGCTGGACCGGGTGGCAGACCTGCTGGCCGGGCTGGTGCGCCGACTGGCCGACGAGGTCATGCGCGGGGCGCAGGGCTTTGCACAAGCCGCTGAATAGCCAATAAAAAACCGCCCAATAAAAAACCGCCTCGTGCAATGCACGAGGCGGCCAAGGTTCAGGGAGGAGGCGCACCGCAGCGCGCCTATCCGATCAGGCCATGAGGGGAGCGCCGACCGGACACTGCGAAAATAGGTCAGGCGGCGGCAAATTCAAGCCCGGAAAATTGTCGCAAATTGTTGCAAACGAAAGGCGCGGCCGGTCAAACCGGCCGCGCCTCCAGATCCTGCCGAAGCAGGGTTTCGATTGTCAGTTGGCAGCGCCCGCGGGCACCATGGCGATCGGGCCGACGCCCAGTTCCACCTGGCGGGCGAAGATGTTGCGCATCAGGTCGAGCGAGAACAGGTGCGCGATCACCAGCGGCAACATGCCGTTCTCGTTCCACTTGCGCAGCTGGTCGCCGCGCAGGTCGCGCAGCTTTTCCTGGTTCACCATCTTGAAGCCGCGATAGGTGAACGGCTGTTCGGGGTTGTCGGCGCGCTGGATGGCGACTTCGCCGTCCATCAGCAGGTCGAGGTTGAGCAGTTCCTGCATGAAGGCCTGGGTGCGCATCCCGGCTTCCTCGAACTTTTCGCAGAACTGCAACAGGCTCTTGGTGTGTTCGCTGGGCTGGGCATTGCCATCGAACAGCGCCGCGCCTTCGTCGAACTTGCCCACCAGGTCGGTGGTGGGATCGAAGCAGAGCGACAGGTTGTCCGAATTCTGGTCCAGCTTGGCCAGCAGGAAGGGATAGCGGCGGACATAGGCCGGGATGTAGGGCGCGCGGGCTTCGCGCGGGGCGCCGTCATCGTCGAAGAACACGTTCACGCCTTCGTTCAGGCCCATCAGCGCCAGCGGCACGGGCTTGTCGCCAGCCGAGAACACGATCGGGAAATCGCGCTGCGCCAGCGGGAATTCCTCCACCGTCAGCGGCACGGCGTGCTGCTTGGCCAGCCAGCTGGCCTTGTCCACGCTGCGGGCGTGCCAGTCGCCATGCTCGTTGCTGTTGAGGGGGGTAAGCTGCTTGTAGAACACGGGCAGATTGGGATTAGGCGCGCTGGCCATCGTACTCTCCGATCAGATTGGATTATTCGCTATCCGGTGTCAGAACCATCGAGGCCCCTGACGGATACCGTGAAGTTCGGGTCGCGGCCTTAAAGCGGTTCGCCAACGGTTTCAAGCGCGACAAGTTTGCCGGGATTGAACAGGCCCTGGGGATCCAGCGCCCGCTTTACCTGCCGCATCATCGCCAGTTGCGCCGGGTCGATCAGCCGCGCCAGTTCATCCAGCTTGAGCTGGCCGATGCCGTGTTCGGCGCTG
>JAGREI010000207.1 GCA_020446625.1 Erythrobacter sp. | reverse complement strand
TGCTGATGATGCGGCTGGAGAGCGACCTTGCCGAAACCATGCTCGCCTGCGCCAATGGCACGCTGGCCGCGCTGCCCGAACCGCAGTTCAGCGAAGACACCGCGCTGACCGTGGTGATGGCCGCCAACGGCTATCCCGATACGCCGGAAAAGGGCGGCGCGATCGTGCTGGGAATGGCGGAGAGCGAAGGCGCCAAGGTGTTCCATGCGGGCACCGCGCTGGTGGACGGCGAACTGGTGGCCAGCGGCGGCCGCGTGCTCAACGTGACGGCAACCGGCGAGAATACCAGAGCCGCCCAGCAAGCCGCCTACCGCGCGGTTTCCGCCATCGACTTTGCCACCGGCTTCTGCCGCAAGGACATCGGCTGGCGCGAAGTGGCCCGCGAGGGGTGAGGGTGATCGATTTTCGGTCCCCTCCAAGGTTATCCGAGGCCGACCTTCCTCGACCGGCTCACTTCGACAGCTTCCACCCTTTCATCAAGGGCGTTTTCAGCCAGTGGCATCCGACGCCGTTCATTCTCGACGGCGTGCAATTCGGGTGTGCTGAGCAATTCATGATGGCGGCCAAGGCGAGCCTGTTCGGTGACACGGCTATCTCCGACAAGATCATGGTGAGCGACGACCCGGCCTTGCAAAAGCGCCTCGGGGCGAGGGTGGCAGGGTTCGACAACACCACGTGGGAGCATTGGCGGCTCGACATCGTCCACACAGCCAATTACGCCAAGTTCTCACAAAATCCCGGAGCCTTGCGGCAGTTGCAGAACACCGCGCCTGCCATGCTCGTCGAGGCCAATCCGCGCGACTGGAATTGGGGGAACGGCCTCCAGGTCGACGATCCACGTAACAAGCTGCCTGACGAGTGGCCTGGGGCAAATCTGCTTGGGCGGATCCTCACACTGGTTCGCGGCGAATTGGCACAAGTCGCGGGCCAATAACAAACCGCCCGGGAGTCCGATCAACGACGAAACCGATCGGGCTGCCCGGGCGGGTGCCGCCGCAGCGGCCATCCGGTGCTGACTGGAATGAGGGGAAACAGCTACACCGGAATGGTGGACGACCTCCTTTCAGCACGCTGCGGCACGAACAGGATCAGAAGAACGATGGCGAGCGCCAGTACGCCCGAGGCAGCGGCGCGGCTCAGTTCGAGGCCGCCATGCGCCACCGGCTTGTCGAGGAAGTCGCCCACCACCGCGCCCAGCGGGCGAGTCAGGATGAAGGCGGCCCAGAACAGCGCCACGCGATTGGTCGAAGTGGTGAACCAGGCCAGCGCCACCAGCACCAGCGCCCCGCCGAAAATGCCCGCCGCGCCCAGATAGCCCAGCGGCCCGTCGGCCACCCAGTCGCCCAGCGCCGTCCCCAGCGTCTGCGAGAAGGTGATCGTCAGCCAGTAATAGAGCTCGGCGCGCGGTTCGTGCACCGACTGCACCGAAATGCTGCCCAGCGCGCGGTGCCACGCCAGCAGCGATGCCAGCACCAGCGACAGCAGCAGCAGCGATCCGCCAGGATAACCGATCCCCAGCGAGCGGGTAGCGAAGTCTGCCAGCGTGGTGCCGGCGGTGGTGGAGGCGATGATGGTCGCCCAGTAGAGCATGGGGTGGAAGGCGCGTGCGCGGATCTGCGCCCACACCAGCGCGGCCAGGGCCAGGCCGAAGATCGCGGTGCCGACGACATAGCCGTTCAGCCCCGATTGCCCTGCGGCATCGGTCGTCTCGCCCAGCCAGCTCATGCTGACGGTATCGCCCATGGTCTCGCCAAAGGTGGTGGCGAGGATCTTGATGATCCAGAACCCCAGGGTAATCGCGGGTACCTTTGTCAGGAGGTCTGACTTCAGGGCATCGCGCATTTCGTCGTTCACCGGCTAACTCCGTGCTTGCCGTGGCTGCTGCGGGAGATACGGTCGGCGCCGGGGAAATGGCCATAAGCAGGAGCTTAAATGGGCGGATTGAGCAGCAGCGCATGGCAAAGCCGCAAGCGGCGACGCGCCATGGTGGCCGTGGCGGTCGCCTTGCTGCAAGCGGGCGCGGCTGTGTTCTTCCTGGTCGATGCGCTGGGCGAGAGCAACGGCGAACTGGGCCTGATCGAGGCCATGGTGGCGCTCGGCCTGCTGCTGGGCATCGCCTATGCCACCCGCAACGCGGTGCGGCTGATCGACGAGACGCACCGGCAGGAAGAGGCGCTGGCCGTGGCGCGCGGAGCCCTGGCGGACCTGGTGGAAGGCAAGTTTGCCGAATGGCAATTGTCGCCCGCCGAATCGGACGTGGCGCTGTTCGCGCTCAAGGGCAGCACGATTGCCGAAATCGCCACGCTGCGCGGCGCGGCGGAGGGAACGGTGCGATCGCAGCTGAGCCAGGTCTACGCCAAGGCGGGGGTTTCTGGCCAACCGGGCCTGATGGCGCTGTTCCTGGAAGAGCTGGTGGACGGGGCTGCGGTAGGGGCGAGGACCAGGTAACGGGCTTCCTTGCCACGAGGAACAAAGCGAAAGTTCGGCCTGTTGATATCTGCGATACTGCCTGTTCCAATTATGTTGCAAAGGCTATCGTTCCCACTTTGTTCAAAGTGAGTCGTGTGATGGCAAATTCCGAACCGGTGCATTTGCAAGAGGATGAAGAAACAGGCGATCGGTTCCTGGTTTACGGGGACGGAAGCGGGTTGCACGTGGAGATTAGCTACGCTGGTGACCAGCTTTGGATGACTCAGGCGCAGATTGCACAATTGTTCGACCGAGAACGCTCGGTAATCACCAAGCACATTGCCAACATCCTTGAAGACGGTGAACTTGACGAAGATACTTCTGTGCAAAAATTGCACAAAAGTCAGGGCCGACCTGTAGCACTCTATAACCTCGATATGGTGATCTCGGTTGGCTACCGGGTGGCATCAAAGCAAGCGACGATTTTCCGTAAATGGGCGACCGAGAAACTCGTTCAGTTCGCCACAAAGGGCTTCGTGATTGATCAGGCACGTTTGAAAAGCCCCGAATATCGCGATCGCATTGCAGAACTGAAGGAAATCATCCGCGACATTCGAGCGGATGAAGCCAACGTCTATCGCGAATTGAGGGCCATCTGCGCGATGTGTCAGGACTACGACGGAAAGTCCGACAGGTGGCAGGAGTTCTATCGCAACACGCAGGCCAAACTCGTTTTTGCAGTCTGTTCCGATACGCCCGCTGGACTGATTAAGGGGCGCGCCAGCCTGACCGAACCGAACATGGGATTGCGGTCCTGGCCAAACGAAAACATCCGCAAAGCCGATGTGGCCGTATCCAAGAACTATCTTGGCGACACCGAGGTTCGCGAGCTCAACCGACTGACTACGATGCTGCTGGACATGTTTGAAGACCAGATGGAAATAGGCCGTCTGACATTGATGTCCGAGGCAACGACCTTTCTCGATGCGCAGCTCAAAGCCCTTGGAAGGAATGTGCTGAATCATGGCGGGACCGTCAAAATGGCTGATGCCAAGCGCCATGCCGAACGCGTTTACGAGAAGTTCCGAGAGCAGCAGAGAAAGCTGCGTCATGAAGCGGCGGACAAAGCCATAGCCGAGGTCAAGAAAGCGCACCGCAGTCTTGGCAGAAAAGGCTAACGCCGAAGCCTTCCCTACAGGCACCGTATCATGCTCGGCTCGCGGCGATGGACGCCAACCTCGCCCCCGATCCGCCCCTCAGCCTGACACTCCAGGCCCGCCAGGCTGACACTTTGCAGCCTAGCCTGACAGCATGGGCGTTTTTGCCTCAGGACACTGTCACACCTGTCACACCTTGCGCGAAACGCAACTCAGTCCAGCTTCTCGGCCATCAGCGCGGCGAGGTCGGCTTCGGGGCGGGCGCCGTAGTGGCTGATCACCTCGGCTGCCGCGATCGCGCCGCGGCGCAGGCAGCGGGCCGGGTCTTCGCCGCGCACGTGGCCGAACAGGAAGCCCGCTGCGAACAGGTCGCCCGCGCCGGTGGTGTCGACCACCTTGTCGATCGGCTCGGCGGCGACGTGGCAGCTCTCGCCATGGGTATAGCAGGTCGCGCCCTTCTCGCTGCGGGTGGCCACCAGCACCGGCACCTTGGCGGCCAGCGCGGCAGCGCCCGCGTCGAAGTCGTCGAGGCCGGTCATGGCGGCGATCTCCACCTCGTTGCCGAACAGGATGTCGATCAGCCCGTCGTCGATCAGCGCGCGGAAGTCGTCGCCGTGGCGGGCAATGACGAAGGCGTCGGACAGGGTGAAGGCCACCTTGCGCCCGGCGCTGCGGGCAGCGGCGATGGCGGCGCGCATGGCGCGGCGCGGCTCTTCCGGATCCCACAGGTAGCCTTCGAGGTAGAGCACAGAGGCGCCGCCGATGGCTTCCTCGTCGAGGGCTTCGGCAGGCAGGAACTGGCTGGCACCGAGGAAGGTGTTCATGGTGCGCTGGCCATCGGGGGTGACGAAGATCAGGCAGCGCGCGGTGCTCGGCTCGCCGGTGCGCGCAGGCACGTCGAAGTCGATGCCCACGGCGCGGATGTCGTGCGCGAAGACCTTGCCCAGCTGGTCGTCCGCCACCTGCCCCACGAAGGCGCACTGGGCGCCCATGGCGGAAAGCCCGGCCAGCGTGTTGGCCGCCGAACCGCCCGAGATCTCCTTGGCCGGACCCATGGCCTGGTAGAGGTCGTCCGCCGCCGCACCGTCGACCAGCTGCATCCCGCCCTTGGTCAGGCCCAGTTCGTCAACCAGTTCGTCCGAAGCCGGAGCCATCACGTCGACAATGGCATTGCCGATGGCGATTACGTCGTATCGGGGGGCAGTCATGCATGTTCCTTCTGGTTATCCGATGCTCTCACGCGAAGCGGCGTTGACTTGGCCGATGCCCCGCGCAATCGCAAGCGCCGATGGGCGTTCTCACCACATCGCTGGCCTTGGGGCTGGGACAGCTGTTCGACGGCGCGGTGCTGCGCGTGCTGCTGAAGAGCCTGGGCGTGACGCTGCTGTGGTTCGTGCTGGTGGCCGTGGCGGGCTGGTACGCGCTCGACTGGCTGCTGGCATCGGGCGGGCTGGAGGACAGCCTGTTCGCCGGAGCCGAAGGGCTGCGCGGGGCGCTGTCGCTGGTGCTGGCGCTGCTGGGGCTGTGGCTGGCCTGGCGGATCGTCGCCATGGCGGTGGTGCAGTTCTACGCCGACGAGGTGGTGCTGGCGGTGGAGCGCAAGCACTATCCGGCCATGGCGCAACAGGCGCGCGAGCTGTCGTTCGGGCAGCAGGCGCGCGTGGCGGCGGGCGCGGCGGGGCGGGCCTTGCTGGCGAACCTGGTGGCGCTGCCCGTGGCCCTGCTGCTGCTGGTGACGGGCCTGGGCACCTTCGTGGTCTTCTGGCTGGTCAACGCGGTGCTGCTGGGGCGCGAGTTGCAGGACATGGTGTGGATGCGCCATCGCCATGCCCCGCAGGCCACACCGCCGGTGGGGCGGATGCAGCGGTTCGCGCTGGGCGGCGTGATCGCCGCGCTGATGGCGCTGCCCTTCGCCATGTTCCTCGCCCCGGTGCTGGGGGCTGCCAGCGCCACTCATCTCGTCCATCGCAACCTGCAAGGGACCACGGCTGCCTGACATGCGCCTGAATCCGTCAACCACGCTCGCCACTCTCGCGCTCGCCACGCTGCTGTCGGCCTGCGCCGCCACGCCGCGCGTCTATCCGCAGGCACCCCCGCCGCCGCCGCGCACGGTGCAACCGGGCGTAGTGCCGCCCACTGCGCCGCCGCCGCCTGCGCCGGTGGCCGGGTTCCGCCAGCCGCAGATCATGGAGGGGCCGGGCCTCGCCGGGATCATCCGCGAACCGGCGGGCACGCTGCTGGCGCGGTTCGGCCAGCCGCGGCTCGACACGCCCGAAGGCGACATGCGCCGCCTGCAATGGCGCGGCGAAGCCTGCGTGCTCGACATGTACCTCTACCCGCTGGCGCCGGGGGCGGAGCCGGTGGCGACCTGGGTGGAGGCTCGGCGCAGCAGCGACGGGCAGGCGGTCGACCGCCTCGCCTGCATCCAGGCACTGTCGCGGCCCGGACGGTAAGCGGCCTGCGCTAACCCGACCTTAACCCTGTCGCGCCATGATCGCGGGCGCACAGGAGGGTTTCCCGCATGAGTTTCGAATTCGCCAACATCGCCCGGCAAGCTGCCGCCGACCGCTCGATCAGCGACGAAGAAGTGCTCGCGCTGCGCCGCTCGGGCTGGGCAGACGGCAAGATGACGCAGGAAGAGGCGGCGATTGTCTTTGCCACCCAGCAGGCGATCGAGAACCCTTCGCGCGCCTGGTCGGACTTCTTCGTCGAGGCGATCCAGAACTTCGTGCTCAACGGCACCGAACCGCGCGGCTTCGCCTGCGCCGAGGAAGCCCAGTGGCTGATTGCGCAGGTCGAGGCCGATGGCCGGGTCTGCTCGATGACCGAGCTCGAAGTGCTCGTTCGCATCATCGAACGCGCGCAGAACGTGCCGGAAACGCTGAAGACCTACGTGCTCGGCGTGCTCGAACGTGAAGTGATGGAAGGCGTCGGCCCCACCCGCTGCGGCGGCGAGCTGTCCGACAGCCACGTGACCGAAGCCGAATGCCGCCTGATCCGCCGGGTGATCTTCGGCCAGGCAAGCGATCGCCCTGCCGCCGTGGGCAAGCGCGAGGCAGAAATGCTGTTCCGCATCAAGGATGCCGTGCTCGGCCGCGACAATGCGCCGGAATTCAAGCGCCTGTTCGTGCAGGGCGTGGGCAATTACCTGATGGGCTTTGCCAGCGGTTCGGCCCAGGTCAGCCGCGAACGGATGCTCGAACTCGATGCCTTCATCGCAGACAACCGTTCGAGCGTGGGCCGCTTCATGGGCGAGATGGCCGTAGCCGCCCCCAACGCCTTCGGCGCGGTCTTCGGCAGGCGCGACAAGGCGGGCGAGCGCGAAGCCGCAGTGGCCGAAGCCGCCGAATTCACCGGCGCGGAACTGGACTGGCTCGACAGCCAGATCCAATTGAACGGCAAGGTCGATGAATACGACCAGGCCCTGCTCGAATTCATCGCCGAGGAAACGGCGGTCGCCTAGACCATAAAGCTTTCGCCACAGCCGCACGCACCCTTGGCGTTCGGATTGGCGAACACGAAACCGGCGGTGAAGTCGTCCTCCACCCAGTCCATCGTGCTGCCGACGAGGTAGAGCACGCTCGCCCCGTCGATGTAGAACGTTCCGCCGGGCGTCACGATCTTCTCGTCGAAAGCCAGTTCCTCACTCACGTAATCGACCGAATAGGCGAGCCCGGAGCAGCCCCGCCGCGGGGTCGAGAGCTTCACTCCGATGGCGTCCGCAGGGGCCTTCGCCATCAGTTCGGCCACCCGCGCTTCGGCGGCAGGCGTGAGTTCGACGGCGGCCTTCGGGGCCTGGCGGGATCGGGCGGCAGTATCGGTCATAACGTCTTCTCCCAGAACTGGGCACTGCCCAGCGCATCGGCAAGGGCATAGTTGGCAAACCCCTCGCGCGCGTAGAGCGCCTTGGCCCCCTCGTTGCCCGAGAGCACCTCGAGCGTGATCTTGCACGCCCCCCGGCTGCGCGCCTCGTCGTCGATCGCCCGCAGCAGCGCCGTGCCCACCCCGCAGCCGCGCCGCACGGGCACCACGGCGAGATCGTGCACGTTGACGAGCGGCGCGCAGGCGAAGGTGCTGAAGCCCATGAAGCAGTTGGCCACGCCGATCGGCGTACCGCCCTCCAGCGCCAGCAGCGAGAATGCGCCCGGCACCTGGCCAAGCGCGGGAGCGAGCCGCTCGCGGTGCGATTTCGGCAGCGCCTTGCCGCCGCCGTTCACGCTGCGGGCATAACTGTCGAGTAGCATGAACAGCGCGCCCGCATCGAACGGGTCGGCATAGTCGGCCAGGCGCACAGTCAGCGGCTGGCCGAGCCGACGCGCCGCCTTCTGCTCGCGGAACAGCGCGATCTCCTCGCGCGCCACCGGGGTGAACTCGCTGTCGTCGCCGCTGTCCAGCATGTCGGCATTGAGCCAGATCGTCCCGATCGAGGTCGCCGCGCGCTGCTGCAGGCCCTCGTCTTCGGCGGGGTCGGAGGCGATTTCGATCAGCAACGGCAAGTCAGCGGGATCATCGTCCATGATGCTGACGGCGTACTCGCGTTCGTGGACCTCGCGCGTGCGGTCAGCGAGGATCAGCCGCGCATCCGCAGGGCCCGTGTCAGGCTGAAGCGGCGGCGAACCGGTCACAGCATCCCCAGTTCGAGCCGCGCCTCGTCGCTCATCTTCGACGGATCCCACGGCGGATCCCAAGTCACGACCACTTCGGCATCGCGCACGCCGGGCAGGCTCATGATCCGCGTTTCAATCTCGGCGGGCATCGATTCGGCCACCGGGCAATGTGGCGTGGTGAGCGTCATCGTCACTTTCACGTCGGCATCCTCGGCCACCTCGACGTTGTAGATCAGGCCGAGTTCGTAGATGTTGACCGGGATTTCCGGATCGTAGATTCCCTTCAGCGCGTCGATCACCGCTTCGTAGATCGCTCCGCCGGGCTCGCCCGCGGCCACGGCGGCAGGTTGCTGCTGGAGGAATCCTTCGAGATAGTCGCGCTTGCGTTCGAGCTTTTCCGCCGCCGTCTCTTCCGGCAGCGGCGCATCCGCAACGCGCGCGCGGGGCGGCTTGGCACTCACATTGTCGGTCTGGTCGTCCATCAGCCGAAAATCCTTCTGGTGCGTTCGATGCCGCGGATCAGTGCGGCGATGTCGTCATGATCGGAATAGAGCCCGAAGCTGGCGCGCGCGGTGGCGGGCACGCCGAGGTG
>JAGREI010000206.1 GCA_020446625.1 Erythrobacter sp. | reverse complement strand
AGCAGGGTCGACTTGCCGGCCCCGTTCGAGCCGATCAGCGCCACCATCTCGCCCTCGGGCACGGTCAGGGACACGCCGCGCAACGCGGTGATCCCCTTGTAGGAAACGTGCAGGTTCTTGACCGTCAGCATGTCTGTCACTGTACCGATGTCCCGATATAGGCGGCCACCACCTTGGGGTCGCGGATGACGGTCTGCGGATCGCCCGAGGCGATCATGCGCCCCGAATCGAGCACATAGACATTGCGGCACAGCCGGGTGACGAAGCCCACGTTATGCTCGATCAGCAGCAGGCCCATGCCGCTGGCGGCCAGTTCGCGGAAGATCGTGGCCAGCTCCTCGCTTTCCACGTCGTTCATGCCGGCGACGGGTTCGTCCAGCAGCACGATGTCGGGTTCCGAGGCGATGGCGCGCGCCATCTCGACCCGGCGCTGGTGGCCATAGGCCAGGTTGCCGGCCTCCATGTTGGCGAATTCGTCCAGCCGGAAGCGGGCCAGCAGCTTGTGGGCCTTGTCGCGGAACTTGCGATCCTCGCGGATCGCGGCCGGCAGGCCCAGCAGGCTGGCGGGCACGCCCGCCGTCTCGCGCCGGTGAAAGCCCAGCATGACGTTCTCCAGCACCGTCGCCTCGGCCAGCAGGCGGATGTTCTGGAAGGTCCGGCCCACCCCCTTGCGGGCCACGATGTCGGCGCGGTCGGTTGCAATGGACTGGTCGCCCAGCAGGATGTCGCCATGAGTCAGCGCCAGCACGCCCGAGATCATGTTGACCACGGTGGACTTGCCTGCGCCGTTGGGGCCGATCAGGCCGGTGATCTCTCCTGGCGGGACGACCATGGTCACGTCATCGACCGCCTTCAGGCCGCCGAAATGCTTGGACACCTTTTCCAGCCTAAGTGACGGCATTCTGCGACTCCTTGCTCTGCGGCGTCCGGGCGGCGGCGACCCGCGCATGGCGGCGGCGGCGGAACCAGAAGACGATCTCGTCGCCGACGCCGTTGGGCAGGAATGTGATGACCAGGATCAGGATCACGCCGTTCACCGCCGGGCGGTATTCGGCCAGCGGGCGGGCCAGTTCCGGCAGGATCGCCATGATCGCGGCGCCCATGACCGGGCCAAGGATCGTCGTCCGTCCGCCCAGGATCACGACCGTCAGCACGTTCACCACCAGGGCAAAGCCGAAGTTGTTGGGCTCGATCTGGAAGACGTAAAGCGATTGCAGCCCGCCGAACAGCCCGCCGATGGCGCCCGAGAGCACGAAGGCCAGCGTGTGATAGGTGCCGATGTTCACGCCCAGCGAGGAGGCAACGCTTTCCTCTTGCCGCAGCGCCTCGAACACGCGGCCCAGGCCAGTGCGGCCGATGGACCACATGACATACATCACCGCCAGCACGGCGATCAGGATGATGCCGGTATTGGCCAGCCGCGGGATGTTCATGATCCCCAGCGCGCCGCCGGTCAGCCCCTCGCCATACAGCAGCAGCGACAGCACGATCTGCACGAAGGCCAGCGTTGCGATGGCCTGGAAGGCGCCGCGCAGCCGCGCCAGCGGCAGCGACAGCACGAAGCCCACCGCGCCCGCCAGCACCGCGCCCAGGATCACCGTCGCCCAGGCCGGCACGCCATACCTGGTCACCAGGATCGCCACGGTATAGGCGCCCAGCGCCGCGAAGCCCGCCGTGGCGATCGAGAACACGCCGGCCCGCAGCGCGATCTGCTGCGAGAAGCCGAAGCCGATCGACAGCAGGAAGAAGTCGATGATCGGCTGGTAGGCGTAATAGAACTGGATCACTGGCGCGTCCCTCCCGCGACTGCCTTGACGTCGCCGAACAGCCCGTTCGGGCGCACCAGCAGCACGATGAACAGCAGTCCGAAGATGATGGCATCGGTCAGCCCCGAGGGCAGGTAGGCCACGGTCAGCGCCTGCATCACGCCCAGCAGCAGCGAGGCGACGATGGCGCCCGGCACGCTGCCCAGCCCCCCCAGAACCACGACGACGAAGGCGCGCAGCATGTAGGGCTCGCCCATCAGGAACTGCATCGAGTTGAACAGAAGCCCGATCAGCACGCCCGCCAGCCCCGCCAGCGCGCCCG
>JAGREI010000205.1 GCA_020446625.1 Erythrobacter sp. | reverse complement strand
GCTGGCCCTTGCCCTGCGGGCTGATCAGGTCGATCACGCGGGCCGACTTGTCCTTGACGGTCGGGTCCTTGGTGTCGAGCACCAGCCGTTCGTCCGGGTAAAGCGGGGTGAGGTTGTCGAAGTTGGTGCGATGGCGCACCGCATCGGGATCTTCGAAATTGACTTCCTTCAGCTTGGTCAGCGCAAAGTAGCGTTCGCCGTCCTTGGGCGCGCGGATTTCGCCTTCCACCGTGTCGCCGGTGCGCAGACCCCATTTGCGGACCTGGTTGGGCGAAACGTAGATGTCGTCCGGCCCGGCGAGGTAGTTTGCTTCGGGGCTACGGAGGAAGCCGAATCCGTCGCTCAGCACTTCGATGGTGCCGATACCGAGAATTTCTTCCCCGTCTTCAGCCACTTCCTTGAGGATGGCGAACATCAGGTCTTGCCGCCGCATGGTGCTGGCGCCTTCGACCTCGTATTCCTCGGCCATGGCGACCAGCTCTGCCGGCGTCCGCTGTTTGAGTTCTTTAAGATGCATAGTTCAGGTATTCCAATAAGTTAGGCACGCCGGCGGGCCAAATGGGCTTGGAGAAAGCAGACCCGGTCACCGCAAAAAAGGCGGGTGACCCGATAGCCGGATGGGTTGCAGATATGCCTTCGGGTGCAGCCGGTCAATTCGCAATCGGCCAATTCGCAATCAGAAGGCTGAGCGCGTCTGAAAGCAGTTCAGAAGGGCCTGACGATCACCAGGATCACGATCAGCGCGGCGGCAATGCCCGGCACTTCGTTGAGCAGCCGCAGCTGCTTGCCGGTCAGCGTGGGTTCGCCGCGCGCCAGTTTCTTCGCATAGCTCGCCATCCAGCCGTGATAGCCCGACAGCAGCAGCACCAGCAGCAGCTTGGCGTGGAACCAGCCTTGCGACCAGGCCCCCACCGTCTGCGCCAGCAACAGGCCAAGCACCCAGACCACCACGATGGACGGTAGCAGGATGATCTTGAGCAGCCGCTGTTCGCGTACGACCCACTTGGCCGCTTCGGGCGAACCTTCCTCGGCTTCCTGGTGGTAGACGAACAGCCGCGGCAGCATGAACAGGCCCGCCATCCAGAAGATGACGAAGATAACGTGACCAGCCTTGAGCCAGGCGTAGGTCGTCACGAGCACATCCTGCATGGCGCGTATGTAGGCTTGTCCATCGCTCTCGTCATCCCCTCAGCTGCGCAAAATTTGCAGCACTTGCTCGACATGGGCGATGGGCGTTTCCTTGTCGATCCCGTGGCCCAGGTTGAACACGTGCGGCCGGTCGGCAAAGGCGGCCAGCACGTCGCGCACGCCCTGATCGAGCGCCGGGCCACCCGCGAGCAGCAGCATGGGATCGAGGTTGCCCTGCACCGGCATGTCTGCCGGCAGATTGGCATGAATCCAGCGCGGATCCTGCGTTTCGTCGATCCCCAGCGCATCGACGCCGGTTTCGCGCGCGTAGGCGGGCAATTTGGCGCCTGCACCCTTGGGAAAGCCGATCACCGGCACACCGGGCCGCGCGACATGGATCGCCGCAGTAATCCGGGCATTGGGCGCGATCACCCAGCGTTCGAACTGCGCCGGGCTGAGCGAGCCTGCCCAGCTGTCGAACAGCTGCACCGCTTCGGCGCCCGCATCGATCTGGCCCAGCAGGTATTCCACGCTGGCCGCCTCGATCGCCTCGATCAGCGACTGGAACGCCATGGGATCGCGATAGGCCAGGCTGCGCGCGGCGTGATGGTCCTTCGACCCCTGCCCTGCCACCATGTAGGTCGCCACGGTCCACGGTGATCCGGCAAAGCCGAGCATGGTCACTTCGGGCGAGAGACGCGCACGCACTTGCCGCACCGTCTCGTAGACCGGATCGAAATGATGGAAGGCCCGCGTCAGCTGTTCGTGCGCGCCGTCGACCAGCGCCGGGGCCAGCCGCGGTCCCTCGCCCGCTTCGAACCACAGGTCCTGCCCCAGGGCATGCGGCACGATCAGGATATCGGAAAACAGGATCGCCCCGTCGAACCCGAAGCGGTCGATCGGCTGCACGGTGATCTCCGCCGCGGCCGCGCTGTCATAGACCAGTTCGAGGAACCCGCCCTTTTCCGCACGCAAGGCCCGGTATTCGGGCAGGTACCGCCCTGCCTGGCGCATCAGCCAGACCGGACGCCTGTCCGTCCACTGGCCACGCAGATTGTCGAGAAGCACGCCGGGCATCGCGGGTATCCAATCAATAAAATATATATTTAATAAGGATGAAGGATGGTGTTGGCCCTGTGGATTACGGGGATTGCGCGCCCTTGCCCGATTTCTCCCGGCTTGAACACCCGTTGCGGGGCCTGCGACTCGCGGGACTTGGCTGTCGAGTCCGATTTCTCCCCGCAATCCCCAGACTGTGCAAAAGCAGGGCCGCCCTGTCCATGACTGCGCTGGTGAATCCGGTCTGGATCCGGGGGTAATTGCCTCAACAGCTTGTTCGCCAATCGCTCCCGTGGTTTATGCCGATGGATATCCACACCCACTTTCCCATGGCCCGGCTGCACCTTCACCTCCTCTCGGACTCGACCGGCGAAACGCTGGAGATGCTGGCCAAGGCGGCGCTGGCGCAGTTCACCGATGCCGACGTGCAGCGCCACTTCTGGCCGATGGTGCGTTCCGTCCAGCATCTCGAACGCATCCTCGACGATTTCAAGGCCAATCCGGGTCTGGTGCTCTATACCCTGAGCAACGAGGCCGCGCGCACCCGGCTGGAGGAAGCCTGCCGCCAGCTGGGCTTGCCGCACGTGGCAGTGATGGACCCGATCGTGGCCGCGCTGGAAGAACAGCTGGGGCAGGAAGCGCACGGACGGCCGGGCGGCAAGAACCGCATGGACGAAGCCTATTTCGCGCGCGTCGAGGCGATCCAGTTCACCATCGCTCACGATGACGGGATCAGCTGGGAGGACTGGGAAGCCGCCGATATCGTGCTGGCAGGCGTGTCGCGCACTTCGAAGACGCCGACTTCGATCTACCTTGCCAATCGCGGTTACCGGGTCGCCAATATCCCGCTGGTGGTGGAAAGCCCGCCGCCGCCCTCGCTGTTCACGCTCAAGCGCCCGATGGTGATTGGCCTGACCACCGCGCCCGCGCGGCTGATCCAGATTCGCCGCAACCGGCTGCTGTCGCTCAACGAAACCACCACCACATCCTATGTCGACGAGGATCGGGTGTCGAAGGAAGTGGCCTTCGCCCGGCGCATGTTTGCCGACAACAACTGGCCGGTGATTGACGTCACCCGCCGCTCGATCGAGGAATCGGCGGCAGCGATCATCAAGCTCTACCAGGAGCGCGAGGAAAATGGCGGCAGCGCGGGATCGGGACTGAAGCCGATATGATCGTGCTCGCATCGAAGTCCGCTTCGCGCCGGGCGATGCTGGAAGCTGCCGGCGTGGAGTTCGAAGCGCGCGCCGCCGATGTCGACGAACGCGCGATCGAGCAATCGCTTGCCGGTGCCGATCCGGCGGCGGTGGCGCTGGCACTGGCCGATGCCAAGGCGCTGGCGATTGTCGCGCCCTGGCTGGTGCTGGGCAGCGATTCGCTGGTGGTGGTGGACGGCCAGCGGTTCGACAAGCCGCGCGACCGCGAGGAGGCCGCGCGGCACCTGCGTACCTTTTCGGGCAAGACGATGCAGCTGCATTCCGCTGCCGCGCTGGCGTGCGGGGGCAAGATCGTCTGGCACCACGCTGCGCTCGCCCTGTTGCACGTGCGCCCGCTGTCGGACCAGTTCATCGCCAGCTATCTCGATGCCGAATGGCCGCATGTCGCCGGTTGCGTGGGCGTGTTCCGGATCGAGGCGCGCGGCGTACACCTGTTCGACGCCATCGATGGCGATCATTTCACCGTGCTGGGGATGCCACTGTTGCAGGTGCTGGGCGCCTTGCGCGAGCTGGGGGAGTTGGCGGCATGACGCCCTATGCCGAAGTGATCGGTGATCCCATCGCCCAGTCGAAGTCGCCTGCGATCCATGGCTACTGGATCGAACGGCTGGGGCTGGATGCGCGCTATGCCGCCTGCCACGTGACTGCGGGCGAACTGGCTGACTATCTCGCCGCGCGCGCGGCCGATCCCGCCTGGCGCGGGTGCAACGTCACCATGCCGCACAAGCAGGCAGTGATCCCCATGCTTGCCCGGCTCGATCCGCTGGCGGAGAAGGTGGGCGCGGTGAACACGATCCTGCGCCAGGCCGATGGCTCGCTCAGCGGCACCAACACCGATGTCGCCGGCTTCCTCGAACCGCTGCGCGCCGATCTGGCGAAGACGCACTATTTCCGCATGGCGCGTGTGCTCGGCACCGGTGGCGCGGCGCGGGCGATTGTCGTGGGCCTGCTGGAGCAGGGCATGACTCTGGTGCTGGCTGGGCGCGATCCGGCCAAGGCCACGGCGCTGCTGGCTGAACTGGGCGCAGGCGATGGGCACCACGTGGCTCCGCTCGCGCACTTTGCCGATGCCACCGACTTCTGCTTCGACGACCGCGAAGGCTGCTTCGACCTGGTGGTGAACGCCAGCCCGCTGGGCATGGTGGGCCAGCCGCCCTTGCAGCTCGATCTCAGCCACGTGCCGCCGGGCAGCGTGGTCTACGATATCGTCACCGCGCCAGTGGAAACCCAGCTGCTCAAGGCCGCGCGGGCGGCGGGTTTCCGCACGGTGGACGGGCTCGCCATGCTGATCGGGCAGGCCGCCGTCGCCTTCGAGCATTTCTTCGGCGTGGCTCCGCCGCGCGACCAGGGCGATGCGGCCTTGCGCCGGATTCTGACCGCATGAGCAAGAGCGGCAACGGGGGCCACCCCCTCCTCGTCGGCCTCACCGGCTCGATCGGTATGGGTAAGAGCACGGTGGCCGAAATGTTCATGGAACTGGGCGTGCCGGTGTTCGATGCCGATGCCGAAGTGCGGCGGATGCAAGGGCCGGGCGGCGCGCTGCTCGAGGCGATCGAAGCGGAATTTCCCGGCTCCACAGACGCGAATGGTGTGCAGCGCGAGAAACTGGGCGCGCAGGTGTTCGGTGATCCGGCGGCACTCGCCCGGCTGGAAGGCATTGTCCATCCGGCCGTGGCACGGGAACGCGCGCTGTTCCTGCTCGAACACGCGGGCGCGCCGATGGTGGTGTTCGATATTCCGCTGCTGTTTGAAAAGGGTCACGCCGTCATTTTCGATGCGATCGTGGTCGTTTCGGCCCCCGCAGAGGTGCAGCGCCAGCGCGTGCTCGCCCGCCCCGGCATGACGCCGGACAAGTTTGCCCATATCCTCGAACTGCAATTGCCCGACATGGAAAAGCGCCTGCGCGCCGATTACGTGATCGACACCGGCACCACGCTGGCGCACACGCGCGAACAGGTGCGCAGGCTGGTGGACAAGCTTGCAGAAGGCTTGCAGCCATGACCAGCAAGGCGCGATAGAGAGCCATGCGCGAAATTATCTTCGATACCGAAACCACGGGCCTCGATCCCGCCACGGGCGACCGGCTGGTGGAGATCGGCTGCATCGAGATGGTCAACCGCGTCGCCACCGGGCGCACCTTCCACGAATATTTCAACCCGCAGCGCGACATGCCGATGGAGGCCGAACGGGTCCACGGCCTGTCGATTGCCTTCCTCTCGGACAAGCCGCTGTTTGCCGACAAGGCAGAGGCGCTGCTGGAATTCCTCGGGGATTCCCCGCTGGTGGCGCACAACGCGCAGTTCGACTTCGGCTTCCTCAACCACGAGCTGGCGCAATGCGGCCTGCCCGGCGTGGGTGACGAGCGGATGGTGGATACCCTGGTGCTGGCGCGCCGCCGCCATCCCGGTGCCAAGCACACGCTCGATGCCCTGTGCAGCCGCTATGGCGTCGATCGCAGCCATCGCACCCTGCACGGCGCCTTGCTCGACGCCGAACTGCTGGCGCAGGTCTATGTCGAGCTTACCGGCGGGCGGCAGATCGGCTTGCAGCTGGCGGTGGACAATACGGTGGAAGGCCCCGCGGCGCAGACGCGGTTCGCGCCGAAGATCGGGGAGTACCGCGCCCCCCGCCCGCACGCCGCCAGCGCCGAGGAACTGGCGCGCCACGCGGCCTTTCTCGAGAAACTCGATTCTCCGCTATGGAAATCGTGAGGATTGAGGCCCACATTATCCATACAGGCTGAGTCGAACTGAAAGGAGCCAGTGCTTATGGATATTCGCGTGTCGGGACACCAGGTCGATACCGGAGCCGCCCTTCAGGAACATGCCTCGGATCGCCTCGAAGCCATCGTCGACAAGCATTTCAGTCGCGCGCTGTCTTCCACCGTCACCTTCGGCAAGGCCCCGTCGAGCGCCTTTGCCGCCGATATCGTCCTCCACGTGAACCACGGGCTGATCCTCAAGAGCCACGGCCAGGCGCAGGATGCCCATCTCGCCTTCGACCAGGCGGCCGACAAGATCGAGAAGCAGCTGCGCCGCTACAAGCGCCGGCTGAAGGATCGCCACGAACAGGCCGCCTACGCCGTGCGCGAGGAAGAGGCCGCCTATACCATCTTCGCCGCCGAGGAACCGGACACCGACGAGGAGGTGATTGCCGAATCGCCGCCGGTGATCGCGGAAACGCGTGTCGACGTGCCCGAAGTCAGCGTTTCGGACGCCGTCATGCTGCTCGACCTGCGGCACACCAACGCGCTGTTCTTCAAAAATGCTGGCACCGGGCGGCATAATATGGTCTATCGCCGCAACGATGGTTCGATCGGTTGGGTCGAACCCGCCTGATTGCCGCACCCCCCAGAAGAACGGCAACAGTACGGACAGCAGAAACCCGTTTCGGAGGAACACAGGTACATTTACCGGCGGCGCTGCCTGCAAGGGTGGTGCCGGTGGCCTCTTGAGTTGAAAAGTCGATGTGATGAACAGCAATTTCGCCATCAAGCCCGAAGCGGTCCGCGTCGTGCAGGCCGACAGCAAGGACGAGATTCTCGAACTGCTGAGCGGCCTGCTGGCCGAAGCCTGGTCGCTCGAGCCCGCGCAGGTGCTCGAACACCTCGAAGAGCGTGAAAGCCTGGGCAGCACCGGATTCGGTCGCGGCGTGGCGATTCCCCATGCCCGCATGCCCGATCTCAACCGCCCCGTTGCCGCCTTGCTCAAGCTGGAACGGCCGGTTGCCTTCGACGCGGCTGACGGCTTGCCGGTGGACCTGGTGTTCGGCCTGCTTTCGCCCGCCAACAGCGGCGCGACGCACCTGCACGCGCTGGCGGAAATCTCGCGGCTGGTGCGCGACGACCGGGTGCACGATGCGCTGAGCGATGCCCCCGATGCCGAGGCGCTCTATTCGCTGCTGGCCAACGTGACGGATCGTGACGCCGCCTGAAGCAATGGCGGGCGCCGCCGGTGAGGGGCAGGCCGCGCATTTCCGCGCGCTGGAGCAGCTCTATGCCTCCGCCCCGGTGAACCAGCTGTTCAATTCGCAGCTCCGGATACTGGCGCCGGGCCACGCGCGCATCACCTTCACCGCCGATGCGCGCTACTATCACGCCGCCGGGGCGACTCACGGCACGCTCTATTTCAAGATGCTCGACGATGCGGCCTTCTATGCCGCCAACTCGCTGGTATCCGACCGTTTCCTGCTCACCACCGGGTTCAACCTGCTGTTCACCAAGCCATTGCGCGAAGGGCAGGTGGTGGCCGAAGGGCGCTGGATCAGCGGCAAGCGGCGGGTGTTCATTGCCGATGCCCACCTGGTCGATGCCGAGGGGGAGGAGATCGGGCGCGGCACCGGCACCTTCATGCGCTCGCACATCGCGCTGTCGGGCCTGCCCGGCTACCACCAGCCGTGACGGACGACCGGCTTCCCGCTCACCTCGAAGTGTCCGCCCTGATCCGTGCTGTCGACGCCGCCGGCGGCTTCGCCACGGTTATCGCAAAAGGTGAACGCGAGGCAGGGACATTGCTGGTGATCTGTTGCCACAAGGACACTCCGGCCCGCGCCTACGAGCGGATGCCGCAGCTCGACGGCACCCGCAAATGGGTTCTTTCCAAGTCGCAAGACCTTGAAAATCCGCACGAATTCAGCGAATGGTACATGCGCCGGTCACGCCAGGACGACGATCTCTGGGTGCTGGAGCTGGATATCGCCAATGCTGAACGCTTTATCGATGTTGCACTGCACAACGGTTGACATTTGAACTTTCGCGGCTAACTGCGCCCCGACTTTCCGAGAGCGTGGGTCGTTCGCAGTCGCAATCCGGCGATTGTCAGCGGCGCGCAGACGGGGAGCAGACCGGCAGGTTCCGTCTGGGACGGGATGCGGACAACAGGCGATCCAAAGGGGATCGTGGCCGCCAACCTGCATGTGTCGCTCACCGCCGAGAGCAACGGGATCAATGCAGTTTGTCTCCAAGCGGGTCGGGGCCGTCGCCCTGGCCGCATTCGTGTTTGCCACCAGCTATGGCCTGGCCGCCAGCGGTGCCACAGCCCAGGACCAGGCCGAGCAAGGGCTCGAACAGGTCCAGTCCGACGATGCGGACAATGAAATTCCGACCGTGCGCTTTGTTGCGCAAGAGGTTGTCCAGGCCCTGCCCGCTACTGCGGAAACAGCGCCCGAAGCCGATGCCGAACCGGCCGTGGATGCCGATTCCCTGCGCGGCCTTGTCGCCAGCATCGATACCAGCGGCGCCATGAGCCGCGAGCTCACCTGCCTTGCCGAAGCCGTCTACTTCGAAGCGCGCGGCGAACCGCTCGATGGCCAGCTGGCCGTTGCCCGCGTGATCGTGAACCGCGCCGAAAGCAGCCAGTTCCCCGACGACTATTGCGGCGTGGTGACGCAGCGCGGGCAGTTCTCCTTCGTGCGCGGCGGGCATATCCCCACCCCCAACCTGGGTTCGGCAGCCTGGGACAGCGCCCGCGCCATCGCCCGCATCGCTCACCGCGACCTGTGGCAGAGCGCGGCCGCCGATTCGCTGTTCTTCCACGCAACCCGCGTGCGCCCGGCCTGGGCCGGACGCCGGATCGCTCGGGCGACGATCGAAAACCACGTTTTCTATAGGTGATTTATGTTGCGAAGCCGCCTCCGCGGCTTCGTCCTCGGTGCGTTCACGCCGTCTGATGGACGGCGTGGCACCTGCGGGTCGCGCGTTTGCGCTCGGTCGGCCGCCTTCGCGGCCGAGAGCGGCGTCCGGTTGTTATCCCAATTCCACCCAGACCGGGGCGTGGTCGCTGGCCTTTTCGCGGCCGCGATAGGGTTTGTCGACACCGGCGCTGACCAGCCGGTCCGCCGCCTGCGGTGACAGCAGCACGTGGTCGATGCGGAAGCCGTGGTCCTTCTGCCAGGCGCCCGCCTGGTAATCCCAATAGGTCCAGACCCCGCCGCGCGGGTTCAAGGTCGCGATGGCGTCGGTCCAGCCGTCACCCAGCAGCCGGGCATAGGCATCGCGCGACTCGGGCTGCATCAGTGCATCGTCGGCCATGGCCTTCACCGCCCAGACGTCCTGGTCCTGGGGGATGACGTTGAAGTCGCCCAGCACCACGCAGGGCTGTTCCATGGCCAGCAGTTCCTGCATCCGCGCGCGCAGCCGCTGCATCCAGGCCAGCTTGTAGTCGAACTTCGGCCCCGGATGCGGATTGCCGTTGGGCAGGTAGAGGTTGCAGATCCTCACCCCGTTCACCTCGGCTTCCAGGTAGCGCGCCTGCTCGCCTTCCCCATCGTTGGGGCCGTCTATCCCGAGGCCGCGCTTGATCTCCACCGGCGCCGTCCCGTCGGCCAGCACGGCGACGCCGTTGAAGCTCTTCTGCCCGTGCCAGATTGCCTGGTAGCCGATCTGGGCGAACTCGTCGGCGGGAAAGCCGTCGTCCTGAGTCTTGATTTCCTGCAAGCAGGCCACCGCCGGGCGGGTTTCCTCCAGCCATTCCTTCAGCCGTGGCAGACGCGCCTTGATGCCGTTGATGTTGAAGCTGGCGATTCTCACAGCCGGTCAGATGCCGAAGCTGGTGCCGCAGCCGCAACCGGCAGCGGCGTTGGGATTGGTGACGCGGAAGGCCGCGCCGCCCAGCGATTCGACGTAGTCGACCGTGCTGCCCGCCACCAGCTCCAGGCTGACCGGATCGACCACCAGTTGCACGCCGCCGGTTTCGCTCACCGAATCGTCGGCCTCGGCCCCGCTCTCCAGGTCGAACTTGTACTGGAAGCCCGAACAACCGCCGCCTTCCACCGAAAGCCGCAGGATGGCGGGCTTGCCCTGCTTGCGGGCGATCAGGCCCACGCGGTCAGCTGCTGCCTGTGTGAGGGTGAGCGGTGTGGTCATGGGCGATGATGTAGGGGCGCGGGCCGCGCGCCTCAAGCCGCGGTTTCAGGCCATGGTGATATATTCGCGCATCTGCTCGGCTTCGGCCTCGATCATCTCGATGCGGAATTTGACCAGGTCACCGATGGAGACGAAGCCCACCAGGGCTTCACCATCCACTACCGGCAGGTGCCGGATGCGGCGCCGGGTCATCAGCGACAGGGCTTTCAGCGCGTCGGCACTCGCCTCGATGGTGATCGCGGGAGCGGTCATCACCTCGCTCACCGTGCGGTTGAGAACGGCGGCACCTTCGCGGGCCACGCAATAGAGCAGGTCGCGTTCGGAGAAGATCCCCGCGATCCTGCCCCCTTCGAGGACGGGCAAGGCGCCGATGCGATTTTCGGCCAGCAGACCGGCCGCAGTCTGCACCGAATCCTGCGGGGAGCATGAAACGATGTCGTGCGCGTTGCTGGCGATGATCCGGGCAATGGACATGGCGACTCTCCTTGTGCTGGCTCTCCTGCTGGAGCTTGCCGCGATTGTGCCACGACAAGGCGGATTTGGGCAAATCCCGTTTGCAAGGCGCGCCCCGAGGGCGCATGGCGAAGGCCATGACCCTGCCATCCCCGCTCGACAATCCCGCCAATGCCGCCCACGCCTGGGCGCGTTACCGGCGTTTGATGCGCTTCATGCTGGCGTTCACCGTGCTGGTGGTGATGGTGGCGCTGGGGGTGATCTGGTGGCAGGTGGATGACGTGTCGCCGCACTTCTTCATCGCCACCGCGCTGGGAATCGGCTTCTCGATGCTGCTGATGAGCGCGCTGATGGGACTGGTGTTCCTGTCGGCGGGAACCGGCCACGACGGATCGGTGCAGCATTCGCTCGACGATCTCGATCCGCACGCCCCGCGCGTGGATCGCCGCAACGTGGGCTGGAAGGAATAGGCGCCGAACGGCGCAAAGCTTCAGTCAGCGGGATAGAGGCGGAATTCCTCCACCGGCGTACCGCCGATCAGGTGCTGCTGGATGATCCGTTCGAGCACGTCCGGCGTGCAGGAATGGTAATAGACCCGGTCGGGCCAGACCACTGCGATGGGGCCTGCCGCGCAGACTTGCAGGCAATCGGCCTTGGTGCGCTGCACCTTTCCCGGCCCCACCAGGTCGAGTTCCTTCAGCCGCGCCTTGAGGAAATCCCACGCCACTTCGCCGTCGCGCGGATGGCAGCACTTGGCCTTGCTGGGCAGGGCGCAGAGAAAGATGTGCCGTTTCACCGTCGCCGCGCCCGATTCGGCCAGCTTTTCGCGGGCCTTGGCCAGCAGGCGCGGTGATGCTGGTTTGGGCGGAGCGGGCGTGCTCAGCGTTTCTTGCCCGCGATCCGGGCGATTTCCGCCTTCACCAGCTTTTCGACCATGCCGGGCAGGTTGGCGTCGAGCCATTGCGCCAGCATCGGGCGCAGCATCTCGCGCACCATGCCTTCCAGCGAGGTTTCGCCTTGCCGCACGATCTGCGGGCGGGCGGGCGGTTCGGCCAGCATGGCGAGAGCGGCGAGCGACTGGCGCATGGCTTCGGCCGCGCGATCGGTGGTGAGGCCGGGTTCGGCATCTTCCGGTCCGGCGGCTTCGGGTTCGTCCTCGATCAGCGCGCGTTCCTCGCTCGCGTCCTCGTCACCAAGCGCGGAACCGATCAGGCCGAGATCGAGCACGTCCTCGATAGGCGGGCGCGGAGTGCGGTCTTCGGTGGAGGCGACCAGCGAACGGCGGCGCTGGCCCAGCGGCGCTGCCGCAGCTTCGGCGGAATCGCGGGCGATCACCTTCTTGATCGATTCGAGGATTTCCTCGACCGATGGTTCGCCTTCCTGCCGCATGTCAGTCCCCTCGCCCGGCCGCCGATGAATCGGCGGGAGCAATTTCTCCATCAGGCGCGGGGATGTCAACGGTGCGCGAGCTGGTGGCCATGGGCGCGGGATCGCGCTGCCAGTCCCACACGATGCCGTGCACGCGGTCGTAGTTGTCGACCGGGTCGTACAGCACGCCGTCCTCGCCCAGGCCCAGGTCGCGCGCTTCGGCCTTGCCCATGGCAGCCAGCAGGCTGAAGCCCGCGACATAGGCATTGCGGCGCGCGGTGACGAGCTGCACTTCGGCCCGCAGCAGTTCCTGCTGGGCGTTGAGGATATCGAGGATGGTGCGGTTGCCCACGGTGTTTTCCGCGCGCACGCCTTCGAGGCTGAGCGAGGCAGCCGAAACCGCCGCTTCGCTGGAAGCGATGATGGCATTGGCCGCGCGCCAGCTGGAATAGGACGCGCGCACGTCCGCGATCACGCCGCGTTCGGTGGCGATCACCTGTTCCAGGCTGGCTTCGGCATTGGCATTGGCCTGCCGCTGCCGGGCCGCCACGCGTCCGCCCTGGAACAGCGGCACCGACAGCCGCACGCCCGCCGTGGCGCTGGTGGTGGTCTGGTCCGCCGGGGTGCCGGTGAGCGAGCCGAGCGTGCCGAGGTAGTTCTGGTAGCCGCCAGTGGTGAACACGCTGACCGTGGGCATCCGGCCCGCGCCCGCCACCGCGATGTCGTAACCTGCCGCCTGCGCCCGTTCGCGCGCGGCGATCAGCTGCGGGTTGTTCTCCAGCGCCACGTCGACCGCGGCATCGGGGCTGTCGGGCAGGCCCGGCAGCGGCGGCGGCGATTGCAGGTCGTTGGGGGCCTGGCCCACCAGCTGGATATAGGTTTCGCGCGCCGCCAGCAGGTTGGCCTGGCTCGCGCGCAGGTCACCGCGCGCCACCGCCAGCCGGCTTTCGGATTGCGCCACGTCGGTGCGGGTAAGATCACCGATCTCGAACCGGTCGCTGGTGGCTTGCAGGTTGACCGCCAGCACGTCGACGTTGTTCGACGACAGCTGCACCAGTGCCTCGTTGAGGATCACGTTCATGTAGGCCGCGACGACCTGGGTGAAGAGGGCGCTTTCGCTGCCGCGCAGGTCTGCCCGGCCCGCCTCCACGCGGTTTTCGGCGGCGAGGATGCCATTGCTGACCGCCCCGCCCTGGTAGACCGGCAGGCTCAGGTCGATGCTGCTGCTGATCGAACGCTCCGGCGAGATGAAGCTGGTGCTGGCTTGCCGCAGGAACTCCGAATAGGTGCCGCTGGCGGTGACGGTGGGCAGCGACTGCGCGCGCTGGATCACCACGTTCTCGTCCGTGGCGCGCTGGGTGGCGCGCGCGGCTTCGAGCGTGGGATTGTCCTGGTATGCCTGAGTCAGCGCGTCCTTCAGCGTATCGGCGCGCAACGGGGTGGCAAGCAGGCAGGCGCCCGCCAGCAAGGCCGGGATGGCGGTACGCAGGCGCATGGTCAGAAGCTCCAGCCCTTCGGCGCGGCAAATTCGCTGAGCACCGGAATGCCCATGTCGGCCACCGGCAAGAGGGCGATCGCCTCGCCGGTCTTGCGGCCCACGGCGAGGCGGGTGACGCCCTTGCTGGCCGTGCCGGTAATCACGCGCGCGCCGTCCGCCAGCCGCTTGGCGAGCGCGGCGGGGATCTGTTCCACCGCGCCGTCGATCAGCAGCAGGTTGGCGCCGCTGCCCTTGCGGCCATTGCCCACGGCATCTTCGGGGCTGAGTACGGTGAGTTCGGCCACCAGCGGACGCAGCAGTTCGGCAAGGTAACCCGATCCGGCGTCGACCACGATGGCGCTTTCGCTGCCCGAGGGCGCGGCCTCTTCCAGCATCCGCCCGTGCACCAGCGGCGCGGGCAGCGCCTTGCCGTTATCCAGCCGGATCGCGCGATCCATGTAGGCAATCCCGCGTGCGGACGCAGGCACGAAATCCTCGCGCGCCACTTCGCCCATCCGCTTGAGCACGAACGGGGTGTTGACCCCGCTGGTGCGCAGCTGGCTGTCGATCATCGCGCGGCGCGCGCGGTGAGTGGCGTCAATCGTCTGGGCAGTTGTCACGTGTCGCGTCTCGTTGGCTTGCTTGGCAGGTGGGTTTGCAGGGCGATCTGTGCCTTAGGCCGTGCATCCGCGCCTCGCAATGCCTGCCGTGTCGCAAATCGTCTCGCATTTGCAGCATGGCAGAAACGGTTTTGACGAGCACGGCGCGGCGCGCCTATGGCGGATCGACCAACAGGGAAACCCAGACGATGAGCGATATGGTGACGATCCGCGAAGAAGACCTGATCGAAACGGTTGCCGACGCGCTGCAATATATTTCCTACTACCATCCGATGGACTACATCCAGGCGCTGGGTGAAGCCTACGAGGCCGAGCAAGGCCCGGCGGCGAAGGACGCCATCGCGCAGATCCTCACCAACAGCCGCATGTGCGCCGAAGGCCACCGGCCGATCTGCCAGGACAC
>JAGREI010000204.1:1667-15430 GCA_020446625.1 Erythrobacter sp. | reverse complement strand
ACGTCGTTCCGTGCGCCGAACCTGCGCGAGAACTTCCTGCTGGGCCAGTCGGGCTTCCTGACCCTGGTCGACCCCTGCGCCGTGCCGACCGAGGCATTCAACGCAGGGACCGGCGGCTACGATTCCACCAACGACAACCGCGATCCCAGCGTGATCGCCAACTGTCAGCGCGAGGGACGCGATCCCTTCAGCGTGGGTATCGATGCGCAGGGCCTCAACACCCAGCAGACCTCGAGCGTGGAAATCGCCACCGGTGGCAGCCTTGACCTGAACCCGGAAAAGTCGACCTCGTTCACCGCCGGCGTCTCCCTGTCGGAGAACTATGGCGGGCTCGATTTCTCGTTCAACTTCAACTACTACGCGATCAACATCAAGGGTTCGATCATCGAGCCGTCGGCGCAGTTCATCATCAACGACTGCTTCCTGCGTGACAACGGAACGGTCAGCCCGTTCTGCTCGCGTATCCAGTACGGCACGAGCGCGACCAGCCGTTTGCTGATCTCGGACGTGGCGGCCGGCTTCCTCAACCTGAACCAGGAAACGGTGCGCGGCATCGATATCAATGCCAACTTCGAATATGGCATTCCGATGGGTGGCGAGACGCTGGAACTGGGTCTGAACCTGCGTGCCAACCACCTGATCGAGCGCAGCACGCTGTTCATCGGGGATGACCTGGTGGAGTCGTTCGACGAGGACAAGGGCGAGTTCGGCTATCCCAGCTGGACGGGCCGTGCCACCTTCACCGCCGAATATGGTCCGGTCACCTTCACCTGGCAGACCCGCTATATCGGTCACACCGAACAGCAGGCCGACGGTATCGATCCGCTGAGCGATGCCTTCGGTCTTGGTCCCGATGGCCTGCCCACCGGCTTCATCGGCAACACCTGCCTGGGTGCAGGCACCGCCAATGTTCCGGGTGACAACACCTACTGCCGCGACATCGGCTATGCCGGCGACTACTTCGTGCACACGGCTTCCATCCGCTACGAGTTCAGCGACTGGCTGACCCTGCGCGCTGGTGTGACCAACGTGTTCGATACCGCCCCGCCGCTGGTGGATTGTAACGAAATCGGCCTGTGCCGTTCGAACACTCCGCTGGGCAACGGCTATGACCTCAACGGCCGGGAGTTCTTCGGCTCGGTGTTGATGCGCTTCTGATCCGATTGCAGGCTTCGGCCTGACACATCGCGGCCCCGCAACCCCGGTTGCGGGGCCGCTTTGCTTGGCGGCTTTCCTTGACGCGCGGCCAGTGCGGTCTAGGAGCAATGACAATCAGCCAAACGGAGAAAACATGCAGATCGATTCCACCATCGCCGCCGTGATCACTGGTGGCGCATCGGGCCTTGGCGAGGCGACCGCGCGGGCGCTGGCCGCCAGGGGGGCGAAAGTCGCCCTGTTCGACCTCAACGAGGAACGTGGCGAGGCGCTGGCCGCCGAACTGGGCGGGGTGTTCTGCAAGGTCGACGTGTCCGACACCGCCTCGCTCGAAGCCGGCTTTGCCAAGGCGCGCGCCGCCCACGGGCAGGAACGCGTGCTGGTCAATTGCGCCGGGATCGGCACCATCGGCAAGCTGACCCGCCGCGACCGCGAGACGGGCGACATCAGCCACCTCGACTTCGGCCTGTTCGACAAGACCATCGCGGTGAACCTGGGCGGCACCTTCCGCTGCATGGCCAAGGCCGCCGTGGGCATGATGACGCTCGATCCGGTCAACCAATACGGCGAGCGCGGGGTGATCATCAACACCGCCTCGGTCGCCGCCGACGACGGGCAGATCGGCCAGGTTGCCTATGCCGCGTCCAAGGCGGCGGTGAAGGGCATGGCCCTGCCGGTGGCGCGCGACCTGATGAACGAGGGCATCCGCGTCAACACCATCCAGCCGGGCATCTTCATGACCCCGATGATGGCGGGCCTGCCGCAGAAGGCGCAGGAATCGCTGGCGGCATCGGTGCCTTTCCCCAAGCGTTTGGGGCGGCCCGAGGAATACGGCGCGCTGGTGTGCTTCATCGTCGAAAGCGAATACCTGAACGCGGAAAGCATCCGGCTTGACGGCGCGATCCGGATGCCGCCCAAGTAGGCGACCAGGCGGAAGGCGGGCAGATGGCGAACTGGCATATCGGGGTGATCGGCGGGTCGGGGCTCTACGATCCCGGCACGCTGGAGGAAGCGCAGGAAATCGCCGTGGGCAGCGCCTTTGGCGAACCATCCGGCCCGGTCACGACGGGGCGCATCGGTGATGTGCGCTTCACCTTCATCGCCCGCCACGGGGCAGGGCATGTGCTGTCGCCCAGTCGCGTCAACTATCGCGCCAACATCGAAGTGCTCAAGCGGTGCGGGGTTACCGACGTGCTGGCGATCTCCGCCATCGGCAGCCTGAAGGAAGAATTCGCGCCGGGCCAGTTCGTGCTGGTCGAACAGCTGATCGACCGCACCGTGGGCGGTTCGGCCGGGCGCGAGCGCAGCTTCTTCGACAATGGCATCGTGGCGCATGTGCCGCTGGCCGACCCCACTTGTCCGCGCCTGTCCGACCTTGCCGCCAAGGCAGCCGTCAAGGCCGGGGCCAAGGTCCATCGCGGCGGCACCTATGTCGCCATCGAGGGGCCGCAGTTCTCCACCCGCGCCGAAAGCCACATGTATCGCAGCTGGGGCGCCGACGTGATCGGCATGACCGCCATGCCCGAAGCACGGCTCGCGCGGGAGGCGGAGCTGCCCTATGCGCTGCTGGGCATGGTCACCGACTATGATTGCTGGCGCGATGCCAGGGCCGATGTCGACGTGACCGATATCCTCAAGGTGATGCGCGAAAACAGCGACAAGGCCCGCGCCTTGCTGGCAACGCTTGCCGCCCTGCTGCCCGACAGGCGCGAGGCCAGCCCGATCGACACCGTGCTGGATCACGCCATCATCACCCCGCGCGAAGCCTGGACCGTGCCTGCCGCAGCGCGGCTGGATGCCGTGGCAGGGCGGTTGATAAATTTGTTTCCCGGTGGGGCAGCCTGACGTAACGGGCTTGCCAATTGCGACAAAGTTGAACAATGTAGTTGCGTATGCAACCTACAATCGCCCTTTCGAATTTCCTGCCCTACCAGCTCTCGCTGGCGTCCAATGCGGTTAGCGGCCGCATCGCGCAGGAGTATCGCCAGCGCTTCGGGCTCTCCATTCCCGAATGGCGGGTGATGGCCGTGCTCGGTGACTTCGGTGCGCTGACGCAGCGCGAACTCACCCGGCGCACGCTGATGGACAAGGTGGCGGTGAACCGCGCCTGCAAGTGCCTGGAAGACCGTGACCTGGCGGCGCGTACGCCCAACGAAAGCGATGGCCGTTCGCACCTGCTCGACCTGACCAAGGCGGGCAAGGCCATGCATTCCGAGATCATGCCGATTGCCAAGGCCATGGAACAGCAGATCTTCGCCGGCTTCACCAGTGACGAGCTGGAACTGTTCCGCACCCTGCTGAAGCGCGCGCGCGAGCAGGCGGAGCGGCTGGAAGGCACCGATCTGGAAGGCGAATTCGGGATCCTGTAGCTTTCCCTGCTTCCGGCAACGAAAAACCCCGCCCGGATCGCTCCGGGCGGGGTTTTCGTTTGGCTTGCCGCCAGGGTTAGCCGTTCACCGGACCATCGCTGGAGAAGGCATCCATGATCGAGCAGGCGGCCGGACCAAGGATCACGATGAACAGCACCGGCAGGATGAACAGGATCAGCGGCACGGTCATGATCGCGGGCAGGCGCGCGGCCTTTTCCTCGGCGCGCATCATGCGCTCGTTGCGGAATTCGGCCGACAGCACGCGCAGGGCAGATGCCAGCGGCGTACCGTAGCGTTCGGTCTGCACCATGGTGGTCACCACCCCGCGCACGGCATCGAGCTTCACGCGGTAGGCGAGGTTCTCGAAAGCCTGGCGGCGTTCGGTGAGGAAGGCCAGCTCGATCGCGGTCAGGGCGAATTCGTCACCCAGTTCGGGATAGGCGCGGCCCAGTTCCTTGGCCACGCGGTTGAACGCAGCGTCGACGGTAAGACCGGCTTCGGCGCAGATCACCAGCAGGTCGAGCGCGTCGGGCAGGCCTTTCTGGATCGCCGCGGTACGCTTGGAAGCGACGTTGGCGAGGTAGAGTTCCGGCCCCTTGTAGCCCAGCGCCACCAGCGCGGCGAAGCCGAAGAACCGCTTCATGCTGCCCCAGTCGGGGAACATGTCGGTCCAGTAGAACAGCACCACGCCGATCAGGCCCAGCACCACCGGCAGCACCATGCGCGCGAAGATGATGATGATCGCCAGTTCCTTGTTGCGGTAACCCGCCTGAGCCAGCTTCTGCTGGATCATCTTGACCTGGCTTTCCTGCAAGACCTTCATGCCTTGCAGGGTGTCCTTCATCTTGTCGGTCGTATCCGACCGGCGCGTGAGGCTCTGGCGCTTCTTCGCTGACTGCGTGATCATGCCGGACTTGAGTTCGGCACGGCGATCGTTGAGCGCCTTCACGCGCTTGGCCATCGGATCCTTGATCGACACCGCGGCATAGACGGCCATCACCATGGCCAGCGCCGCGATACCCGCCAGGATCGAGCCGACGAGGATGACGTCGACGCCGAGCAGCGTGGGGCCGGAAGGAGAAGCGAGCAGAAGCATGACTGTGTTTTCCTCTCGCGATCAGATTTCGAAGCTGACCATCTTGGCCATGATGCCCGCGCCGATGCCCATCCACACCAGGCCGCCAAGGCCGGTGACGATCAGGCGTTCGTCGACGAAGAAGTCACCGATGTAGTTCGGGTTGATCCAGTAGATCAGGCCGAAGACGATGAAAGGCAGGGCGCCGACGATATAGGCCGATGCCTTGGATTCGGAGCTCATCGCCTTGATTTTCAGCTTCATCTGCGCGCGCTTGCGCAGCACGTCCGACAGGTTGCTGAGCGTTTCGGCCAGGTTACCGCCGGTTTCGCGCTGGATCGCCAGCGTGATCACGAAGAACTGGAATTCGGCAGTGCCAAGCCTGTCGGCGGTCACCTGCAAGGATTCCTCCATCGTGCGGCCGATGCGGATGCGTTCCACCACCTGGCGGAATTCCACGCCCACCGGGCCAGGCACTTCCTGTGCCACCACGCCCAGCGTCTCGGTGACGGGCAGGCCGGAACGCAGGCCGCGCACCAGCAGCTCGATCCCGTCGGGGAACTTGGCGTTGAAGTTGTTGGTGCGCCGCTTGATGAAGTGATTGACGATCATGTGCGGCAGGCCCGCGCCCACCAGCACGCCCACGCCCAGCGACAGCAGCGCCGCGCCCGACTTCAGGAACAGCAGCGCGGCCACGGCCAGGCCCAGGCCCAGCGAGGCGTAGAAATACTGCGAGGTCGTCCAGCCCATGCCGGTGCGGTCAAGCCGCAGCGCCAGGGCTTCGAGCCGCGAATTGGCGCCCGCGCGGGTGAACTGCTTGGGCTTGCGCGCGGCAATCGCCTTCTTCAGCTGGCTTTCGACCTTGTCCTTTGTGCTTTCGGAATGGCGATAGCGCAGGGCTTGCAGCCGCCGCTGGCTTTCCTTGGCCGGCGAACTGCCGGTCATCAGCACATAGCCCAGGATCATCAGGCCCATCAGGCCACCGGCAACAAGCAGGATCTGGATGATGCTCATGGCTATCCTTCTTTCACTTCTCGGTCACGGCGCTGGCTCCGGGCGGGGACTGGCCCCGCCCGGCGGCAGGGGTTACTGCGCGGGTTCGCTTTCGGTCTTGTCCTTCTTGGCGGCACCGCCAAGCAGCGACTTGATATCGAAACCGCCGAGCATCGAGCTCTTCTTGCCCGATTCCTTCAGGCTTTCGCCGCCGTCCTCGGTCACGCCGACAATCATCTTGGCGATTTCGCGGATCGGGGCGACCGTGCGGCTGCCCTTGTTGGCTTCGACGAAGGTCTGGCCCAGCTTGGCGGCGTTGGCGGCCGCCTTCTGATCGAACGGGATCTGGAAGTTGATCTTGCGTTCGATCGAGGCTTCGAAGTCGGCCTTGCTGATTTCCGCGGTGCCCGCCTGCATCTTGTTGCAGACGATCAGCGGATGCGCCGCCGGGGCGTTCTGCTTCAGCCAGCTGAGGATGCGGATCGTGTCGCGCGCCGATGCCAGCGTAAGCTCGGTGACTAGCGTCACCACGTTCACTTCGCTGAGCAGGTGCGGGAAGTTGATCAGCATGTTGCGCGGCAGGTCGATCACCGTGGTGTCGAAAGCCTGGCGGAACTCTTCCTCCAGCTGGAGGAAGGCGGTGCCGTCGGTCATCAGCGGCGAGTTGATCGGCGCTTCGGCAGACAGGATCGCCAGGTTGTCGTTGGCGCGGATCATGGCGCGTTCGATGAACAGCCCGTCGATGCGGCTGGGGTTCTCGATCGCGTCGGTCAGGCCGCGGCCCGGCTCCAGGTCCAGCGCCAGCGCGCCGGTGCCGAAGTGGACGTCGAGGTCCAGCAGGGCAGTCGAGCGGTTGTGCTCGCTGGAGAACAGCCAGGCGAGCGAGGTAGCGAGGGTGGAGGCACCCACACCGCCGCGCGTGCCGACAACGGCAGTGGCCACGTGTTCGCGCTCGGCATCGCCATCGGCATGGCGCGGCGAGGAGAACACGGCCTGCGCCTGAGTCAGCGAATCACGCAGCTGCGAGGCCGACAGCGGCTTCAGCAGGTAGTCGTGGATGCCGCTGGACAGCAGATCGCGATAAAGGCGCACGTCGTTGACCTGGCCCACCGCGATCACCACCGTGCCGGGTTCGCAAACCTCGGCCAGGGCGTTGATGTCGTTCAGCGGATCGCCGCTTTCGGACAGGTCGACCATCAGGATCGCCGGGCTGGCCGCAATCGAGAGCGACTGGATGGCATTACGCAGGCCACCCTTGTTGCACTTCTCGGGCTGCCAGCCCATCTCGATCACCACCGGACGCAGCACGTCAAGCGCGGCTTCGTCGCAGATGAAGGCCGAGAACGGCTCGCGATTGCCCATTGCGGGGGATTTGAAAGGCGAGTTCATCGATCAGTTCCCTTCGGACGAGACGGTCGGGAGGCCACCGGCGCCGGTGGGCGTGGCGTTGCGATAGGTGTCGATGGCGCGGTTGCTGGTCATCACCACGGTCTCGCCATTGCCGTGTTCGCCTTCGAGCAGGTGCTCGGGGTTGGCGATCATCGCGGCCAGGTTGCCGTTCACCGAACAGCCGTAGCCGTCCGAGGTGAAGTTGCCCTGCTGGAAGCCGTAGTGGTCACCCCAGTCGGGGCAGCCCGGCACATAGGCGGTCGAGCGGCTGACCACGACGCGGACGTTGCCGCCTTCGACATAGCCTGCGGTAACCGGCGCACCCTGGCTGAGCAGGATGCCGTAGCGACCGGCGACGGCCGAGACGTCTTCCTGCACCGCGGGATTGTTCACGCCGCTGTCGATCGACACGCGATCGCCATAGCCCAGGGCCAGCGTTTCGAACCAGTCGTTCAGGCGAACCTGTTCCGAAGGGTCGAGGCCGGCCGGGCTGGTGCGCAGGTCGAGCACGTAGTTGCTGCGTTCGACCACCGGCTGGTTCACGCTGTTGAGCGAGTAGTTGTTGTTGCTGCCCACGCTGCCGCAGGCAGACAGGCCGAGGCCGAGCGAGATCGCCAGGACGGAACTGGCAGCACGTTTGAAGCTGTAGGTCATGGCGATCACTCTCCGTTTGCGATGCTGAAGCCGGGCGTAGCCAGCTGGGCGGTCTGGGCGGCATTGCCCGACGGGCTTTCACCACCCGCCAGCGAAGTGCCGTTCTGGTCGATCAGGCTCACCTGCGGGTTGACCGGCGATTCGTTGAGCGCGCGCGGCCCCGGACGCTGGCCGCCGTTGCCACCCGTTTCACGACCGAACAGGAACTGTTCGGCAGCGTTGGGCGCCTGGAAGCCGTCGGTGGGCAGGTGGATGTCGCGATCGTTGACCGGCTGCACCAGGTAGGGGGTGATCACGATCACCAGCTCGGTTTCGCCACGCTGGAAGTTGGTCGAACGGAACAGGTTGCCGAGGATCGGGATGTCACCGACGCCCGGAGCCTGATCAATCGTGTTCTGCGCGTTGTTGGACATCAGGCCCGCGATCATCATGCTTTCGCCCGAACCCAGTTCCACCGAGGTTTCGGCGCGACGCACGGTCAGCGCGGGGACGGTGAAGCCGTTCAGCGTTACCGAGCCCTGGCTCGACAGTTCAGAGACTTCCGGGCGCACGCGGATCGAAATGCGGCCATTGGCCAGCACCGTGGGGGTATAGGCCAGGCTGACACCGAACTTCTTGTATTCGATGGTGGTGGTGCCCAGACCCTGCGACAGCGGGATCGGGAATTCGCCGCCCGCCAGGAATTCGGCAGTTTCGCCAGATAGGGCGGTAAGGTTCGGTTCCGACAGGGTGGTCACCAGGCCACGGCGTTCGCCGAGGTCGAGCGCGCCGAGCAGGTCGAGGCCGAGGAAATGGCCGACGCCGCCGAGCGTGGTGCCGGGCGTGATCTGATCGACGATATTGTACCCTTCACCAGTCAGGTTCTGGCCGACCGCAAGCGGACCGCCGGGGAACACCTGGCTGAACGAGCCGCGGCCCTGGCCGATACCGAACTGGAACCCGCCGCTGCTGTCCACTGACGTGAGGTTGACGCCGAGGTTGCGCACCAGCGAGCGGCTGACTTCGGCAAACCGCACGCGCAGGTTCACCTGCAAGGGCGTGGCCATCCGCAGGCGCGAGATCACATTGGCACTGTCACCCACGAAGGCCTGCACCAGCCGTTCGGCTTCGGCAGCGTCTTCCGGGGCGGCCACGGTGCCGGTCAGCAACACGGTGTTCGAACCCATGGTGGCGACGCGAATGTCGGCTTCGGGCATGGCCAGGTGCAGCATCTGGTCGATGCTGTCGATGTTCGAACCGACGCGGACGTTGGCCGACCAGATAATGTCGCCGGCAGCGTTGCTGGCGTAGATCGTGGTCTCACCGCCCGACAGGCCGAAGACATAGAGCTGGCGCTGCGACTGCACCTGCACGTCGGCCACCGAGTTGTTGGCCACGAAGATGTCAGCCATGGTGGCCGGTACGGTCACCAGTTCGCCGCGACCGATCGACAGCACGATGTCGTTCGCCGGGGCAACGGTGGTCTGGGCATGCGCGGTCCCGGCGGGGACGGCGGCCAGCGGTGCCATGGCGCAGGCGGCGCTCAGCACGGTCTTGAAAAGGCGGCTCGTCATCGTCTTGCCTTTCGATTTCGCGTTGATGGGCGAAGGGTTCGTTTGGTTCACGGTACGCATGGCGGTCAGAAGGCCATGGTGCCGGCAGCAGCGTTCGTTACCCGAGAGCTGTTGCGCAGGCCGTTGGACTGGCGGTCGAGCAGAGCACCAGCGCCGCTGCGGACCGGGGTGACGGTGGTGCTCTGGCCACGGGTCACGCGGACGGTGGGGCCGGAGGGAGCGGCACTGGCCACGACACCGGGAGCCGAAGGCTGCTGGGCGTTGCTGTTGCCGCCGTCGTTGCTGCTGCCCCGCGGCGGGATGGTGCGACGCTGGAAGCGCGACACGTCACCGCCGGTCTGGAAGGTGGTGGCACCTTCGCCGGGGCGCGACATGGCGGCCCGCAGCAGGCGTTCCTCTTCCTCGGGCGTGGCATTGGCAGGCATGGTCACTTCGCCCGCGGCAATCGCCCGGTCGAGTTCGGCCTGGTTGTCCGCGATCGAGCGCAGCGACAGGCTGAGCGTGCCGATGGTCTGCGCCACCGAGATGCGTTCAGCGATGCGCGGGGTCACTTCCATGGTCACGGTGCGGAAGGCACGGACCACGGTGCGACCGTTCTCGTCGGTGGTGCTCTCGGTCGACTGGTCGGTGGCGAGCACGCGGATGTTGGTGAGGATCGTCTCGGTGGTCTGGAGCTGCTCGCCCTCGTCACCGCTGATCGTCTGGGTCAGCATCAGGTCGACGCGGTCACCAGGGAAGATGAAGCCGCCGACACCGGTGCGGGCCGAAACCGGCACGGTGATGGCGCGCATCCCCGGCCCGAGTGCCGCAGCGAGGAACCCGCGATCGCCCGGAGCGACCAGCGAGCCTTGCGTCACCGGCTCACCAGCGGTGATCGGCAGGCGCACCACGGTGCCCAGCAGGGCATTCATGTCGGATTCGCCGTCGATGAAGTAGGCGTCCTGCACCAGTTCCTGCGGCCACAGCTGGTAGGCCACGGCATCGGCAGTGATGATCGTGCCGACGGGCAGGCTGCGCTTGGCAACCAGCACGCGCGGACCGGTCGGTTCGACCTGGGCCGCGGCCTCGGCTTCGGGTGCCGCGGCACCGGCGAACATGCTGCGTGCGGCCAGAGCCGTACCGATCGCGACGATCAGCGCTCCCACCAGCAGAATAAGCTTCTTCTTGTCCATGGTGCGTCAAGCCCCCTTAGATGGTCCTTGCGTTAAGGTTTCCGCCGAATACGCGGTAAGTGGTTAAAATCGGGTTCACTGCACGGCTCCGGCCATGGCGGCCGCCGGCTGGTAGAAGGTGAAGATTGTCCACAGCCCCGCTGCGGCGATGGCCACGCCATAAGGGATGGCGATCTTGTCGCGCTGGCGCTTGATCACGTAGTAGCCGCCGAAGCCCAGCGTCAGCACGCCGCCGATCAGCGCCATCATCACCACCAGCTTCAGAAAGTTGAGCGGAGCGATCCACAGCGCCAGTGCCGTCAGCAGTTTCACGTCGCCCCCGCCCATGGCCTTCAAGGCGAAAAGCACGGACAGTACGGCGAAAGTGGCCAGGGCCACGCCCAGTTGCGCGGCCACGTCGGGCCACAGGTCCATGCCCGTGGCGATCCAGAACAGCGGCGCGCCCAGCGCGATGCCCGCGTTCAGCCAGTTGGCGATGCGGCGGCTCTTCAGATCGGTGAAGGCAGCCACCAGCAGCGCAATTGCCAATGCGGCAAGCAGGCCATATTTGAACGGATCGTCTAGCATGAAGCCCCCGGTTAAGTCCCTGGACCTCCGTGCTAGCGCGCATGGCTTACCAAATAGTAACCACAGGCAGGAGGTTGGAATTAGCCAAGAGCACAGGGCCGCGGCATCAGGCTTTGACCGCCGGGCCATTCCAGCCACTGCCGTAGAGAGCACGTGGACCGCCGCCGACGGGCAGGCGATCCGCCGCCTGGCCTGGGGCGCACCCGATCACGGCACGCCGCGACGCGGGGCCATGCTGTTCATGCCTGGGCGCGGCGACGCTTACGAGAAATACCTCGAAGCCTTCGAGGACTGGCGGCTTGCGGGCTGGCAGGTGGTGGCGGCGGACTGGCGCGGGCAGGCGGGATCAGGCCGCTTTGGCCGCTCTGCCAGCACCGGCCATATCGACGACTTCATGGTGTGGGTGCGCGACCTGGCCGCGCTGTGGGCCGATTTCGCCGCCACGCATGAGGGGCCGCTGGTGCTGGTGGCGCATTCGATGGGTGGCCACCTGGCCCTGCGCGCGGCGGTGGAAAGAATGCTCGATCCCTTGCCTCGGGCCATGGTTCTCTCTGCCCCGATGTTCGACGTGCAGCCCGACAAGGTACCGCGCTTCCTGCGCCGGGGGCTGGCTCACCTGATGGCGCGCGCGGGCGATCCGCGCCGCGCGGCCTGGGGTGACGGTGAGAAACCCATCGCCATGAGCCGCCATCGCCAGCTGCTGCTGACTCACGACGATGCGCGCTATGGTGACGAGGATTTCTGGCGCCACGCGCGGCCCGAACTGCTGATGGGTGGCGGCAGCTGGGGCTGGGTCTGCGCGGCGATGGATTCGGTGCGCGCGCTGTTCGCCCCCGGCGCGCTGGAGCGCGTCACCATTCCCACGCTGATCGTCGCCACCGATGCCGATCGGCTGGTGAGCCCGCGCGCCACGCACGAGGTAATCGCCCGCCTGCCCGATGTGGAGGCGCTGGTGTTCGGCAAGGAAGCCCGTCACGAGGTGCTGCGCGAAGCCGATCCGGTGCGTGAACAGGCCATGGCGCGGATCGACCGCTTCCTCAGCGAAAGGCTTTGGGGATGACTGCGCGCTACGATATCGCCGTGATCGGCGCCGGGATGGCCGGGGCCAGCATTGCCGCCGAGCTGGCTTCGCTGGGCGGGCCGGGCCTGCGCGTGGCCTTGTGCGAGGCCGAGGACTTCCCCGGCTATCACACCACCGGCCGGTCGGCGGCTTTCTACGAGGAATGTTATGGCGGGCCGCAGGTGGTGCCGCTGACGCTGGCTTCGGGCAAATACCTGCAAACGGGCGGCTTCCTCCAGCCGCGCGGCGGGCTCTACGTCGCGCGCGCGGGGCAGCAGGACATGGTGGAGGCTTTCCTCGACACCTTCCGTCACGCGGGCGTCACCATCGACCGGCTCGACCGCGCCGGGCTGGAGGCGCGGCTGCCGGGCGTGCGGCCGGGATGGGACCACGCGCTGAGCCAGCCCAATTGCGCCGATATCGACGTGGCCGGGCTGCACCAGCATTACCTGCGCATGGCCAGGGCGGGCGGGGTGGAGTTGCGCACGCGTAACCGCTTGCAGGCTGCCGGGCGCGATGGGGCGGACTGGCTGCTCGATTTCGGCACGGCGGGCGAAATGCGCGCGGGCGTGGTGGTGAATGCCGCCGGGGCCTGGGCCGATCCGGTGGCGCAGCTGTGCGGTGCCGCCGCGCTGGGGGTGCAACCCTATCGCCGCACCGTGGCGCAGCTGCGCGTCGATCCCGCGCCGCCGACTGACCTGCCGCTGACGCTCGACATCGGGGGAGAGTTCTACTTCCGCCCGGAATCGGGCCGCCTGTGGCTCAGTCCGCACGACGAGACGCCCAGCCCGCCCTGCGATGCCGCGCCCGAGGAATACGACGTGGCGCTGGCCATCGACCGGTTCGAGCAGGTGGTCGACTGGCAGATCAAGGTGGTCGAGCGCAAATGGGCGGGCCTGCGCAGTTTCGCGCCCGACCGGCTGCCGGTCTACGGCTATGACGCCGCGTGCCAGGGCCTGTTCTGGTTCGCGGGGCAGGGCGGCTACGGCATCCAGACCGCGCCCGCCGCCGCGCGGCTGGCGGCGCAGCTGCTGCTGGACTGCCCACGCGACGCGATGACCGAAAGCCTTGAAGCCGCGCTCTATTCGCCTGCGCGCTTTACCTAGCCAAGTTGCAATTTGGCGTTATGGTGCAGGTCGCCAAGCAAGAGGAGACTGTCCGGTGGCACACCATTTCCAGATCTACAAGGACAAGGCAGGCGAGTTCCGCGTGCGCTTCAAGTACAATGACGAGATCATGTTCTCGACCGAGGGCTATGCCTCCAAGGCGAGCGCCAAGAACGCCATCGAATCGATCAAGAAGAACGGCCCGGATGCCGAGGTGATCGACGAAAGCTGAGCGCCGCCATCGGCGAAGAATTCAGGAAGGCCGGCCCAGTGGGTCGGCCTTTCGCGTTTCAGGGGCGGGCGGCGTCGGCGGCGTCGCTGGCCAGCTTGTCCACCCGCTCGTTTTCCGGGTGGCCGTTGTGGCCCTTGATCCATTCCCAGGTGATCGCGTGCGGCGCGGCGACCTCGATCAGGTCGTGCCACAGGTCGGCATTGCGCACCGGCTTCTTGCTGGCATTGACCCAGCCGTTCTTCTTCCAGCCGTGGACCCACTTGGTGATCCCGTCGATCACGTACTTGCTGTCGGTGTGCAGCGTGACCTGGCAGGGTTCGGTCAGCGCCTTCAGCGCGCGGATCGCCGCTGTCATTTCCATGCGGTTGTTGGTGGTGTCAGGCTCGCTGCCCGACATTTCCTTCTCGTGCCGCCCCATGCGCAGGATCGCGCCCCAGC
>JAGREI010000204.1:0-1659 GCA_020446625.1 Erythrobacter sp. | reverse complement strand
TGCCCTTGCAGGCACCGTCGGTGAACACCTCGATCCGCTTCACAGTCCGAACACCTCGCTGCCGTGCGCGCGGTAGAAGTCCAGCCGCCGCACGAAGGCCATGGGATCCTTGCGTGTTACCAGCGCATCGGCGGGAGTGTGAATCCAGTCATAGGACCGGCTCGAAATGAAACGCATGGCCGCGCCCTGCGCCAGCAGCGGCAGGGCCGCGCGTTCAGCCTCGGTCAGAGCGCGCACCTGTTGGTAGCCTTCCAGCAAGGCATCGCCCACCGCGCGGTTGAAATCGCGCCCGTCGCTGGAAAAGCTCCAGGCGGCGTGAGTCACGGCCAGGTCGTAGGCCATGGCATCGGTGCAGGCGAAGTAGAAGTCGATCAGCGCGCTGACCTTGTCGCCCAGCATCAGCACGTTGTCGGGGAACAGGTCCGAATGGATCACCGCACGCGGCAGGTCGTGCGGCCAGTCGTGTGCAACCGTGGCGGCGCTTTCGATCACGGCGGGCAGGGCGGGGTCGATTTCGGCCAGCGCCGTCGCGCCGCATTCGGCCAGCACCCGCGCGCTCTCGGCGGGATCGAGATCGTTGGTTCGCGCACCGGCAAACGATTGGGCCGCGGCGTGCATCTCCGCCAGCACCCGGCCCACGCTGCGCGCCTGCGCCGGAGTGGGATGATCGACCGAGACGCCGGGCAGGAATTCGATCAGGGCGACGGCCTTTTCTCCCAGCCAGCGGTGCGACGCGCCCGCGCGATCGTGGATCGTGCGCGGCACCGGGCAGCCCTGGGCGGCGAGATGATCGAGCAGGTCGAGGAAGAACGGCAGATCGTCCAGGTCGATCCGCCTCTCGTACATGGTCAGGATGAAGCGCGTGCCGCCAGTCGCGCCGCCGGTGGTTTCCACCAGCCAGTTGGAATTGGACACGCCCTCGGCAATGCCCTTGGCCGAAATCAGCTCGCCCACGTCATAGTGCGCGATCAGTTCTGCCAGCACTTCGGCCGAAAGTTGGGTGTAGACGGCCAAGCGATCAGTCCAGGTCGGCAAGCTGGCGCGGCAGCTTGAACACCATGTTTTCCTCGGCGGTGCGCACCTTGGCTTCTTCCACCGTGCGCCATTCGCCCAGTCGGGCGACCACTTCGCGTACCAGGATCTCCGGTGCGCTGGCCCCGGCGGTGATGCCTACCGTGCCGATCCCGTCGAGCCAGCTTTCCTCGATCTCGCTGGCGCGCTGGATCAGGCGCGAGGTCACGCCGATCCGTTCGGCCACTTCCACCAGCCGCAGCGAATTGGACGAATTGGGCGCGCCGATCACCAGCACCAGGTCGCATTGGGGAGCCATGGCCTTGACCGCTTCCTGGCGGTTGCTGGTGGCATAGCAGATATCCTCTGCCTTGGGCGCCTGGATCTGCGGGAAGCGGGCCATCAGCGCGGCGATCACTTCGGCGGTATCGTCCACCGAAAGCGTGGTCTGGGTGAGGTAGGAAAGCTGTTCGTCCGGCCCGAAATCGAGCCCGGCGACATCGGCCACCGTTTCCACCAGCGTCATCTGCCCTTCGTCGACCTGGCCCATGGTGCCGATCACCTCGGGGTGGCCCGCGTGGCCGATGAACAGGATGTGCTGGCCTTTCTCGATCTGCCGTTCGGCCTGGCGGTGGACCTTGCTCACCA
>JAGREI010000203.1 GCA_020446625.1 Erythrobacter sp. | reverse complement strand
CTCGAAACCGTGCCGCGGCTCTACCCCACGATCCGCCCCGGTGCGCGCTATTACGCCTCGCTGCGCCTGCTCGAGGAAGTGAAGGCGCACGATCCGCTGATCTTCACCAAGTCCGGCATAATGCTGGGGCTGGGCGAACAGCGGCTGGAAGTGCACCAGGTGATGGACGACATGCGCAGCGCGGACGTCGATTTTATCACCATGGGCCAGTACCTCCAGCCCACGCCCAAGCACGCCAAGGTGGAGGAATTCGTCACGCCCAAGGCATTCGCTGCCTATGGCGCGATTGCGCGGGCCAAGGGCTTCCTGCAAGTGGCGGCCACGCCGCTGACCCGCTCCAGCTATCACGCGGGTGACGACTTCGCCCAGATGCGCGCCGCGCGCGAGGCCAAGCTGGCAAAAGCCGCCGCCAAAGCCTGATGCCCTCGATCCGCGAAACCCATCGGCTGCCTTACAGCGCCGAACAGATGTTCGACCTGGTGGCGGACGTGGGCAAGTATCCCGAATTCCTGCCCTGGGTGGTGGCCACCCGCGTGCGTGACGACAGCGAGCACGAGATGACCGCCGACATGCTGGTGGGTTTCAAGGCGCTGCGCGAGAAGTTCACCAGCCGCGTGCTCAAGGATCGGCCCGGCACGATCAAGGTCCACTATGTCGACGGGCCGATGCGCGATCTGGACAACAACTGGACCTTCCGCCCCTTTGCCGACGGTGGCTGCGAGATCGACTTCAGCGTCGATTTCTCGTTCAAGAACCGCATGTTCGAGGCGCTGGCCGGCCAGTATATCGACCGCGCCTTCCGCAAGATGGTGGATGCCTTCGAAGCGCGCGCGGCGCAGCTTTACGGCAGCAGCAGTTCCAGCGCGCAGAGCACCGCCTGACGGCGCACGCCGCCGCGATCGGTGTCGGCAAACAGGCGTTCTTCCGCCGTGGCGCGTTCCTCTCCGCGAATGGCGCGGGCGAAGACCACGGTTCCCACCGGCTTCATCTCGCTGCCGCCGCCAGGCCCGGCAATGCCGCTGATCGCCACCGCCACGTCCGCCCCGCTGCGTTCCAGCGCGCCGCGCGCCATGGCATAGACACAGGCCACAGACACCGCGCCGAAGGCGTCGAGAATATCGCCTTCCACCCCCAGGTCTGCCTGCTTGGCAGCGTTGGAATAGGTGACGTAGCTGCGATCGAGCACGTCGGAACTGCCGGGAATCTCGGTGATCGCACCTGCCACCAGTCCGCCGGTGCAGCTTTCGGCCAGCGAGATGCGGCGTCCGGCGCGGGCGTTTTCTTCAACCACGCGGCGGGCGAGTGCCACGATATCGGGGGGGAGCAGCGAGTCTGGCATTACCTTGCCACCAATAGCGCGACTGCCTGCGCCGCGATACCTTCGCCGCGCCCAGTAAAGCCCAGTTTCTCGGTGGTTGTGGCCTTTACGCTCACCTGGCCGATATCGACGCGCAGCAATTCGGCCAGTCGCGCGCGCATCGCTTCGCGGTGCGGGCCGATCCTGGGGGCCTCGCAGATCAGCGTCAGGTCGATATTGCCCACGGCATACCCCGCTTCGGCAGCCAGCGTTACCGCGTGCTCGATGAAGCGGGATGAAGGCGCGCCGCGCCATTGCGGATCGCTGGGCGGGAAGTGCTGGCCGATATCGCCATTGCCGATCGCGCCCAGGATGGCGTCGACCACGGCGTGCAGCGCCACGTCGGCATCCGAATGACCGGCCAGTCCCTTGTCGTGGTCGATCTTCACACCGCACAGCCACAGTTCCTCGCCCGAGGCAAGGCGGTGGACATCGTAGCCCGAACCGATGCGCGGAATGGGCAGGGGGGATGACGTCATGAAGTCCTCCGCTACAGTAAGCTTACGCAGCCGTTCGTCACCGGCAACCAGCGCCACCGCATGGCCCGCCGCGCGCAGCACCTGCGCATCGTCACCGGCGATCGATTCTCCGGGCCAGGTGCGATGGGCCGCCAGCACATCGGCAAAACGGAAGGCTTGCGGGGTCTGCACCCGGCGCAGGCTCTCGCGCTGCGCGTCGGCGGCCATCAGATCGCCTTCGGCCACCACCATCGAATCGACCACCGGCAGCACCGGGATCGCGCCTGGATGATCGGCCAGTGCCGCCACCAGCCGCGCCACCACTTCGGGCGGGCAATCGGGCCGGGCGGCATCGTGGATCAGGACGACAGCGGGCGGCTCGGCGGCCAGCGCCTCCAGCCCCAGCGCCACGCTCTGCTGGCGCGTGTCGCCGCCGGTCAGCAGGGTTACACCGGGAATGCCAGACAGGCACTGTTGCGCCAGTTCTTCCGCGCCAGCGGGGATGGCGACCGCGAACCGCTCCACTCCGGCCGCCTGCAAAGCCTGCACCGCGCAGCGCAGCACCGTCGATCCGCCGTGCGGCGCAAACTGCTTGGGCAGCGGCTGGCCCGCGCGCAGACCCTTGCCTGCCGCCACGATCACGGCTGCCACGCTGGGGGAGGGGGGAGGGCTGTCACCGCTCATATTGCGCCCCGCGCGCTAGCCGCTTGAGTGCGCACTAGCAATCCACTATGCGGCTGCCTAATTTCTAGGCACACCCCGTATATGACTTCCGCGATCCCCACTCCTCCGGCGCTCAGGCCGATCCAGATCGGCCCCGTGCAGATTGATTGCCCGGTGGTGCTCGCGCCCATGACCGGGGTGACCGATCGCCCGTTCCGCACGCTGGTGCGGCGCTATGGCTCGGGCCTCAACGTCACCGAGATGATCGCCAGCGAAGCCGCGATCCGCGAAACCCGCCAGTCGATCCAGAAGGCCGAATGGCACCCCAGCGAGGAGCCGGTGTCGATGCAGCTGGTGGGCTGCGATCCCGCCTCCATGGCCGAAGCCGCCAAGCTTCAGGAAGGCAACGGCGCGGCACTGATCGACATCAACTTCGGCTGCCCGGTGCGCAAGGTGGTGGGGCAATACGCCGGTTCGGCGCTGATGCGCGAAGTGCCGCTGGCGATCAAGCTGATGGAAGCCACGGTGAAGGCGGTTTCCGTCCCCGTCACCGTGAAGATGCGCATGGGCTGGGACCACGATTGCCTCAACGCGCCCGAGCTCAGCCGCATTGCCGAGGACCTGGGCGTGAAGATGATCACCGTCCACGGCCGCACCCGCAACCAGATGTACAAGGGAAATGCCGACTGGTCGTTCGTGCGCAAGGTGAAGCAGGCCGTCTCCATCCCGGTGATCGTCAACGGCGATATCTGCTCGGTGGCGGACGCGGCGCAGGCGCTGGACCAGTCCGGCGCCGACGGGCTGATGATCGGGCGCGGCGCCTATGGCAAGCCGTGGCTGCTGGGGCAGGTGATGCACTGGTGGCGCACCGGCGACACGCTGGAAAGCCCGCCCTTGCGCGAACAGTACGAAACGCTGGTGGAACACTACCGCGCCATGCTCGATCACTATGGCGAGCAGGTGGGCGTGCGGATCGCGCGCAAGCACCTGGGCTGGTATACCAAGGGCCTGCACGGCAGCGCGGAATTCCGCAACAAGGCCAATTTCATCGACGACCCGGCGCAGGTGCTGGGCGAACTGGAACGGTTCTACGATCCGTTCCTGCACCGCCAGGCCGCATGAGCGAGCCTCTGCCCGCGCTTCCCGCCGCGCGCGACCAGATCAACGGGCTGAGCTTTGCCATGCTGCTGCTGGCGCCCGACCTCTCGATTGCGCAAGCCAATCCGGCGGCGGAAAACCTGCTGGGCGTGGGGATGCAGCGGATGCTGGGAAGGGGCTTCCTCGACCTGGTGACCTTCGACCAGCCGGGGCTGGCCGAGCGCATCCGCGCGCCTGATGCGCAGCTTTACGCGCGCGGGGTGGATGCCACGGTGGCCCGGCGCGTGCTGCGGTTGAACCTCACCATATCTGCGCTCGATACCCATCCCGGCTGGCGCGTGGCGACGCTCAGCGACGGATCGCAGGGCGAACGCTTCGAGGATGCCGAACGGCAGGGCCAGCTGCGCGGCCCGGCAGTGCTGGCCCACGAGATCAAGAACCCGCTGGCCGCGATCCGCGGCGCGGCGCAACTGCTGTCGCGCAAGGTGGGCGAGGGCGAGAAGGCGCTGACCGGGCTGATCGCGGACGAGGTCGACCGGATCGCCCAGCTGATCGACCGGATGCAGCGGCTGGGCCGCGAACAGGCCGAACCGGTTGCCCCCGTCAACCTCCACAGCGCGATTCACCGCGCCTACGAAAGCGTCAAGCTGGGCAGCGCCGCCGAAATTGCCTGGCGCGAGGAGTTCGACCCCTCGCTGCCGCCGGTGCTCGCCAACGAGGGCGCGCTGGTGCAGGTGCTGGTGAACCTGATGGCCAATGCCCGCGATGCCTGCGCCGCCAGCGTGGCGCCGCAGGTGCGGGTGCAGACCCGCTTCGTCAGCGGGCTGGTGATGAACGTGATCCGGCTGGGCCGCCCGGTGAAGCTGCCGATCGAGATCCAGATAAGCGACAACGGCCCTGGCATCGATCCGGCGATCCGCGATCACATTTTCGAACCCTTCGTGTCGAGCAAACCGCACGGGCAAGGGCTGGGGCTGGCGCTGGTGCAGAAGCTGGTGCGCGACATGGATGGCCGGGTGAGCCACGAGCGTGACGAAGACGGCGGATGGACGCATTTCCGCGTGCACCTGCCGATGGCGCGATAACGGGAGAAGACGGCATGGTACGCCGCGTACTGCTGGTGGAAGACGATACCGCGATTGCCACGGTAATCCGGACTGCGCTGGAAGATGAAGGGTTTACCGTCAAGTGCTGCGACACCGTGGCAGGTCGGGACCAGGCCCTGGCCGAGCGCGAATACGGCGTGATGCTGACCGATGTCATGCTGCTCGACGGCGACGGGATCGAGACGCTGGGCGCGGTGCGCGATGCCTATCCGGATATGCCGGTAATCATCCTGTCGGCGCAGAACACGCTCGATACGGCCGTGCGCGCCACCGATCGCGGGGCCTTCGAATACTTCCCCAAGCCCTTCGACCTCGATGA
>JAGREI010000202.1 GCA_020446625.1 Erythrobacter sp. | reverse complement strand
CGAAGATCAGCGGCTTGCCGGCGCGTTCGCACAGGTCGACCGTGGCACCCACGGCACGCAGATCGTGCGGGCTGGGGCGAGTGGGGACCACCATCAGCTCGGCCACCGAAATCACGCTCTGGATCGCCATGGTGATGGCGGGCGGCGTGTCGATCACGGCGAGCTTGAAACCCTGCTGGCGCAGAATGGCAAGGTCGTTCGCCAGGCGGGCGACGGTGGTCTGGGCGAAAGCGGGGAATTCCGCCTCACGCTCGTTCCACCAGTCGGCCAGCGATCCCTGCGGGTCGATATCGATAAGCACCACCGGGCCAGCGCCTGCGCGCTGGGCCTGGACGGCGAGGTGGCCGGCGAGCGTGGTCTTGCCCGAGCCACCCTTCTGCGATGCGAGAGCCAAAACGCGCAAGGCGATTCCCCCTAGAATTACCGACCCGATCCAAGTCTCAATACGGGCCTTCCGCCATTGGCTTCGCAGGATACCCTTTATTTTGAGTTAATCCGGCGCCTGCCCGTTTGCAGTTTTTGTGCGCCTGGTGCGATTTCGCCCGTCCGCTGGATAACTGCTGACCGCACGCGGCAGATCACCGGTATGGCAATAAGGCCCGGCCATAAACGCTTTGCTAATTGCGCGTTTACTATGGCAGTCTGGATTTCGAGAGGCGGACACGCAGGAATACCTATGGCGATGCGCAAGTTGATCTTCCGGGCTGGTGCTGTGGCCATGCTGGTCGCGGGCATGGCGGCGCCTCTTTCGGCCAACGTGCGCGATGGCGTGGATGCCTGGTCGCGCGGTGACTATGCGGCAGCGGTTGCCGAGTGGCAGGGCCCGGCGGCGGCGGGCGATCCCGATGCCCAGTTCAACATGGCGCAGGCATACCGGCTGGGACGCGGGGTGGCAGCAGACCAGGCGCGGGCAGAGCAGCTCTATTTCGCCGCCGCGCAGGCCGGGCATTTGCAGGCCGCCGATACCTATGGCCTGATGCTGTTCCAGGACGGGCGGCGCGAACAGGCGCTTCCCTATGTCCAGGCTGCATCGGACCGGGGCGATCCGCGCGCGCAGTACCTGCTGGGCGTTGCGCATTTCAACGGCGACCTGGTGCCGCGCGACTGGGAGCGCGCCTATGCCCTGCTGACGCTGGCCAATTCCGCCGGACTGCCGCAAGCCGCTGCTGCGATCGCACAGATGGACGAACATATCCCGCTCGAACAGCGGCAAAGCGCCGTGGCGCTGGCGCGGCAGCTGGAGGACGAAGCGCAGGCGGCGCGTTCGGCGCAGATGGCTGCGGCTGACCTGGGTACTGGCGGTGCGGCAACCGTGGTGCAGGCGCCGGTGGCGGCCACGCCCGCGCCCGCACCGCCGCCGCAGGCATCCCAGCGCGTACCGCAGGCGATCACCTCGGTGGAGGTTTCCCCATCGGTTGCCGCGGCGCGCGATGCCGTGGCGCAGGCGCGGCAGGCCACCGGCAGCGAGGATCCGGCCCAGGCCGGAGCGAGCTATGCCCGCAACGCCGGAACCCCGCGCCCGGTGGCAGAGCCGCCGGTGCAGGTGGCGGTGGCGCCGCCACCCCCCGCGCCGCGCGCGGTTCCTGCGGTGACAGCGCCACCTCCGGCACCGACTCCGGCTCCGACACCAGCTCCGGTCCAGCAGCCAGCGCCGCAACGCGCCAGCGGGCCGTGGCGGGTGCAGCTGGGTGCCTTCGGCGTGCAGGGCAATGCCGAACGGTTGTGGACGCGGCTGTCGGGCCGCCCCGAGCTGGCGGGGCGCGAGCGGCTGCTGGTGCCGGCCGGGCGTGTCACCAAGTTGCAGGCGGGCGGTTTCGCCACCCAGGCAGAGGCGCAGGCCGCCTGCACCAGCCTGCAACGCGCCGGGCAGGATTGCATCGTCACTCGCAACTGACCCGACGGCGCTTCCCAAGCGCGGCGTGGCTGCTAGGTTGCCCCGCAAGCCACGATCCGGGGGGAAGTGATGCAGGCCGAAGCCGACTTTGACGAATACGCGGTGGAACCTTCGGGTGAACCGATCGAACCGGCGCAGGCGGGCGAACGGATCGCCTGCCTCGATTTCATTCGCGGGTTTGCCGTGCTGGGCATCCTGGCCGCCAATATCGTCGCTTTTGGCCAGCCGTTCGGCGCTTATATGTGGCCTCAGGGCTTCCTCAGCGCGCATGGCGCTGCCGACGAATGGCTGTGGGTGGCGCAGTTCCTGCTGATCGATGGCAAGATGCGCGGGCTGTTCTCGCTGCTGTTCGGTGCGGGCATGGCGCTGTTCATGGACAAGGCCTGGGCGCGCGGGGCCACGCGCTGGTTGCAGGCGCGTCGCCTGTTCTGGCTGCTGCTGTTCGGGCTGGCGCACTTCTACCTGATATGGCGCGGGGATATCCTGGTACTCTATTCCCTGGCGGGGTTCCTTGCGCTGCCCTTCCTGCGCTGGAAGGCGCGCAACCTGCTGGTGCTGGGCGTGATCGGCTATGTCATGGGCGGGTTGATGATGTTCATGGCCATGGGCCTGCCGCACCTGGTGGCGGATACCGATTTCGGCAGCGGGCCGGCCATGGCCGAAACCCGTGCCACGCTGGACGAAGCGCAGGCCGAGGAACTGGCCGACGACGTGGCCGAGGCGGAGATCCTCACGCAGGGCAACTGGTTCGACTTCGTCCGCCACAATGCCACCGTTCACGCCAGCAGCCCGCTGACCGGGTCGCTGCTGTTCCTGTTCGAAACCCTGCCCCTGGTGCTGATCGGCATGGCGCTGTACCGGCTGGGCCTGTTCGATGGCCGGTTCGCGCGGCGCAAGCAGCTGTTCTGGGGCTGGGCGGGGATCCTGGCGGGGACCGCGCTGTGCGTGCCGCTGGCGCTCTACGTCAAGGCGAGCGGCTTCACTTACTGGGGCACGATCGCCGCCTTCATTCCCTATTCGCACCATGCCCGGCTGCTGGTGGTGATGGGGCTGGCGGCGGTGCTGGCCGTCTATGGCGCCACGGCGCAGGGCTGGCTGGCCGAACGGCTTTCCGCTGCCGGACGCATGGCCTTTTCGAATTACCTCGGCACTTCGCTGCTGATGATGTTCATCTTCCACCCCTGGGCGGGCGGGCTATGGGGCGAACTGACCCGGCCCGAACTTTACCTGGTGGTGGCGCTGGGCTGGGCGGTGATGCTGATGTGGTCGAAGCCGTGGCTGGCGCGTTACCGCTATGGCCCGCTCGAATGGCTGTGGCGCTGCCTCACCTACTGGCAGCTGTTCCCGTTACGGCGTTGATCGACGCCCTTGCTAATGCAATCCATTCGCATTAGCTTGATTGGCGAAAGAGAGATTCGCCCGGCATGTATACCTGCATCTGCAACGCCATTCGGGAATGTGACCTGCGCCAGGCTGCGCGGCAGCACTGCGGCGATGCGGAAAGCCTCTACGGCAAGCTGGGCAAGCGCCCCAATTGCGGCCAGTGCCTTGACGAGGCCAACGAACTGATCGCGGAAGAGCGCGCCGCGCTGCGCGCCCCGATGGCAGCGGCCTGACCGCTTTCCCGCACGCGGTTTCCCTTGCCTTTGGCATGTGCCGGGGGGCATTGTGCCATGACAACCAGCCAGCAGGAGACAATCCATGAAGGGTGATCCCAAGGTCATCGACTATCTCAACCAGGCGCTCACCAACGAGCTGACCGCGATCAACCAGTACTGGCTGCATTACCGCGTGCTCGACAACTGGGGCGTGGCCAAGCTGGCGGAATACGAGCGCCACGAATCGATCGACGAGATGAAGCACGCCGACTGGTTGGCTGACCGCGTGCTGTTCCTCGAAGGGTTGCCCAACTTCCAGGCGCTGCACAAGCTGAAGGTGGGCGAGACGGTGGAGGAAATCCTCAAGGCCGACCTCGCGCTGGAGCACGAGGCGATCCCCTTGCTGAAGGAAGCCGCCGCCTACTGCCAGCAGGTGCAGGATTACACTTCGGGCCAGCTGTTCGAGAACATCCTCGCCAGCGAGGAAGAGCACGTCGACTTCCTCGAAAAGCAGTTCGACATGATCGCCCGCATGGGCATGGAAAACTACGTCCAGCTGCAAAGCAAGCCGGCGGGGGAAGGCGACTAGGCCGCTTCCCCGTCGACGTGCCAGTAGGTGCGGCCATTGCTGCCGCGCCGTTCGAGCCGGGCCACCCGCTGCGCGCCGCGATGCAGTTCGGCAACGCCCTGCGCCTGGTTGATGTCGGCCACCACCAGCGCGGTTGTCACATCGGGAACGTCGAAGCACTGGCGCCGTCCGGAGTGGTCCCCGGCCAGTACGAATTCGAGACGCAAACGTTGCATGGGATCTCTCCTTTGGCCCCGCAGGCCCCTATATGGAGAACAATCGCGACACTGTGATGAACGTCACGCTACCGATTTGCGACGGTCGCGTGGCAGCGGCAATTCGGCGTGCCTTGTGGCCGAAACGGGTTGAACGGATCAGCCGCGCCCGCTGCCGCCGCTGAAATTGCCGCCGCCACCCTTGTTGGCGTTGTAGGGGTTCTTGGGCGACTTCAGCGTGAGTCGCACCGGCACCGCGCCGAAGCCCAGCTGCTTGCGGATACCGTTGAGCAGATAGCGTTCGTAGCTCGCGGGCAGGTCGTCCAGCCGGGTGCCGAAGATTACGAAGCGCGGCGGGCGGGTGCCGACCTGGGTGATATAGCGCAGCTTGATCCGGCGGCCGCCGGGTGCGGGCGGGGGATTGGCTTCCATCGCATCGTCGAACCAGCGATTGAGCGCAGCGGTCGGCACGCGGCGGCTCCAGTCCTCGCGCAGCTTGAAGGCGCCCGCCAGCATCTGGTCCACGCCCTTGCCGGTCATGGCTGAAACGGCGAACAGCGGCACGCCGCGCAGCTGCGACAGCCCCTCTTCCAGCGCGGCGCGCACGCCGTTGAACAGCGCACTGGGTTCCTCTGCCACGTCCCACTTGTTGATCGCGATCAGCAGTGCGCGGCCTTCTTCCAGCACCTTGTTGGCGATCTTCAGGTCCTGCACTTCCAGCCCCCGCGTGGCGTCGAGCAGCAGCACCACCACCTCGGCATAGTCGACCGCGCGCAGGCCGTCCGCGACCGAGAGCTTCTCCAGCTTGTCGACCACCTTGGCGCGTTTGCGCATCCCGGCGGTGTCGATCAGCTTGATGATCCGTTCCTCGCCCGATGCGGGATCGGTCCAGGTCCAGTCGACCGCGATCGAATCGCGGGTGATCCCCGCTTCGGGGCCTGTCAGCAGCCGGTCTTCGCCCAGCATCCGGTTGATCAGCGTGCTCTTGCCCGCGTTGGGCCGCCCGACAATGGCCAGGCTGAGCGGCGCGGTGGGGGCGGCCTCCTCCTCCAGTTCCTCGCCTGCCTCTTCGGCAGCGCGGGCGCGGGCGGCGGCAAGGTCAGCGGCAATGGCGGCCTTGTGTTCGGCCTCGATCTCCAGCTGTTCGGCGCGTTCTCCGATCAGCGGCACCAGCGCGGCGTAGAGGTCGGCCACGCCTTCGCCGTGTTCGGCGCTGACCGGCACCGGCTCGCCCAGCCCCAGCGACCAGGCTTCGAGGATGCCCGATTCACCGGCGTTGCCCTCTGCCTTGTTGGCCACCAGCACCACGGGAACTTCCTGTTCGCGCAGCCAGCGGCCGATTTCCTCGTCCAGCGGTGTGAGGCCCGAGCGGCTGTCGATCACGAACAGCGCCGCGTCGGCGCCCTTCAGCGAAACCTGCGTCTGCGCGCGCATCCGTCCGGGGAGCGAGGCGTCGTCCTCGTCCTCCCACCCGGCGGTGTCGACCGCTTCGAATTCCAGGCCCGAGATCCCCGCATTACCCATGCGCCGGTCACGCGTCACGCCGGGCTGGTCATCCACCA
>JAGREI010000201.1 GCA_020446625.1 Erythrobacter sp. | reverse complement strand
AGGCGCACGCCGTCGTCGCGCAGCAGGCCCAGATCGCGCGGATCGCGGATGGAGGCGGGATCGTAGAGCGCGCGGATCGATGTCATCAGCTTGTAGAACGGCGCGCGGATATTCACCCGCAGCTCGATCGGAATCGAGCCGATGGCGCGGCTGATCAGGTTGCGTTCGGCGCTGGCGCCCTGGCGGATGCCCTCGAACCGCACCTGCGTCACCAGTTCGCCGGTCAGGGGGCCGTTGAGCTGGATCTCCATGCGGTTGAATTGCAGGTCGCGCAGGGTGCGGAAGGCGTAATTGGCGAAGAAGCCCATGTCCTCGTAGGACAGTTCCCCGACATAGGCGACATTGCCGCCTGGCGGGCGCGAGGTGAGCGCACCGCCCTCCAGCTGGCCGTTGCCGTCCTCGTCGAACACGATCGGGATGATGCCGTCGAACGTGCCGTTGGCGGCCAGGTTGCTCATCTCCATGCGCTCGACGAACTGGTTCGCTTCCAGCCCGTCGATCACCATGACATAGCGCCGCACCTCGGGCGCGCCGAAGCGCAGGTCCACCGGCAGCATGGTCAGGGTGCCGCCCATGAAGGGCCAGTGCGCGCCCTGGAAGCGCAGCAGTTCGCCGCCCTCCAGCTGGAAGAACATCTCGCCGTCGTAGACCTCGATGCCGGGGTTGATCGCCTCGACGGTGATCCGCTGGCTGGGGGCGGTGGTCATGCCCAAGAGGTCGGTGAACTCGATCGTGCCGGCCGCGCCGTGGACCGGGCCGAAAGCGGCGGCAAGGTCGAGGCCCTGGCTGGTGAAGCTGCCCGAACTGGTGACGGCTTCGGCGTTCCAGTCGATCCGGCCCGTGCCGGTTACCGTGCCGGACACGTCGCTCACCACGCCCAGCGCCAGGCAGGTGAGGCCGTTGTGTTCCACCCGCGCACTGCCGCCGCCGGGCAGGCAGTCGGCAGCCGGCGGGGCGATCTGCAAGTGCGGGCCGAAGGTCACCCCGTCCACGATCAGGTCGGCATGGCCGGTGCTGCTGGACAGGTTGTGCACGATATGCACCCGGCTGAGCGGCGTATCGCTGGACGGATGGCGCAGCACGGCATCGGCGGTAATCAGGTTGTCGGCCAGCGACAGGCTGGCCTCGTGCGCGCCGACCGGCTGGAAGCGGTCGGTCGCCTCGCGGTCTTCCAGCCGCAGGCTCGCATCCGTCACGGTGAAGCGGCTGTCGGCATAGGCCCAGCGGCCAGAGGCATCGAGCACGTCGAGCGGCACGCTGGCGAGGAACACGTCGGCCCCGGTGAATTCGCCGCCGATGCTGTCTGCCGACAGGTCGGCGCGCAGGTCGGTGACGGTGAACCGCTGGGCGCTGTCTGCCGGGCCAAGCGTGATGGCCAGGTCGCGCGCGGCCATCACGCCGGGGTAAGCCACGCCGATGGGGCCGGAGGCGATGCGGATCGGGGTATCGGCCAGCTCGCCCGCCAGTTGCAGCGCATTGGCCCCGACAGCCAGCCGCAGCCCGCCCGCGCCATATCGCAGGATCGGCTGCCCCCGTTGCGGACACAACGTCAACGACTGGCGGCCGAGCGTCAGGCTGGCCATGGCCAGCCGGTCAAAGCGCAGCTGGCGGCATCCCTGCCACAGTGCCAGGTCGCCATTGCTGGCCACCTGCGCGTCGATCGGCAGTTGCAGGTTGCTCACCATGCCGCCCGGCAGCGGCCCGCTGGCCGTGGCATTGCCATCGAGCGCCAGCGCGCCGTCGCTCGCCTGCCGCACCGTCAGCCGGGGAAGCGCCAGCCGCGCCGTGCCGGCGGCGTATTCGCGCATGGCCAGCTGCATCTGCAAGCCGCCATTGCCCAGCCGCTCCACCCGCCCGCTGACTTGCGGCAGGTCGGTGCCGCCGGTCGCGAAATTGCCGGAGAAGCGCGGCAGCCCGTCGCCCATGGCAAATTGCGCGCGGCTGAGCGCCAGCAGGCTGGCACCCGAACGCCCCCGCAGGAAGGCATCGGGCACCACCAGGCTGGTGCGTCCGTCCTCGTGCCTCAGGGTATAGCCTGCCGCGAGGCGGCTGCCCGGCAGTTCGCGCGCCAGCCCGCCGCGCAAGCGCGCCAGCAGCGGCTGCGCCAAAGTACCCTCGCCCGATTCGGCAGCAGCGGCCAGCGCCTGGTCGAGTTCCGGCCCCAGTCGCAGGTCTTCGCCGGTCAGGTCGCCATCCATTTCCACCCGCGCGAAGCTGTCGAGCGCGCGCAGGCGGCCTTCCAGCGCCAGTTCGCCCAGCTGTGCCTGCGCGCTGGCGACATGGTCGGCGGCCAGGTCGTATTCGGCGGTCAGGTCGCCCTTGTCCCAGCTGAAGCGGCTGGTGCCGTGCACCGCGGCCTGGGCATCGGCCATCGCGAGCGAGGCGAGCGACAGGTTGGCCGTGCCGTCGAATTCCTCGAACGATCGTTCGATGCGCAGGTCCAGCGCCACCCCGGCCTGCTGCACCGCCAGGCCATTGTCGCAGGCAAGGTCCGCCAGCCGCAGCGGCCCCTGGAAGCGCGGTCGCTCGGCGTCGATCGACACCGTGCCGTAGAGCGTGGCCTCCTGCCCCTGGCAGCCCGCCAGCGCCAGTTCCGGCATCACCGCCGCCAGTTCGCCGCTGAACCCGCCGCGCAGGTGTCCCGAACCCGCCAGCCTGGCCCCGACCCGTCCGTAATCGGTTTCGATCAGGGCGCGGCCATCCTCGATCGCCAGCGTCATGTCGGGGAATTCGAAGGGTTCCTCTGACCCGGTGAACACCAGCGGGTCGAGCGCGCCGAAGCTCAGCTGCCCGTCGCGGTAAGAACCGTAAAGGCGCGGATTGACGAGGCGGACGGAGGTGACGGCGGGAATGCCCCAGCGCGGCGCAATCGACACCTCGACCCGCTCCACCGTCAGGTCGGGCCGGGCAGGATCGCCTATCACCAGGTTGGAAATCACCTGCTGGCCGGTGCCGATCCGGTCGATCTGGTAGCTGGCCTGCACCCCCTGCTCGGCCAGGTAATCGGACAGGAAACTGTCGGCAATCTGCTCCCGGTCAAACCAGGCATAGCCCAGCGCCAGCACCAGCAACGCGAGCGCCAGCCGCAAGGCGTTGCGCAAAATGCGGCGCTTGCGACCTGCTGGTTTCGTCGAGAGGGCCTCTGCGGCTTCCTGCGCCATTGCGTGCCAACACTTGCGCGAGAGCGGGCGCAAAGGCAATGCATCTGTCGATGTCGCAAGGCGAATTCCCTGACCTTGGCGGTGAGCCGAAAGCAGCCGAGGCCCACGGCGCAGCGGGCCACCGTGCGCGCCTGCGCGCGCGCCTGCTGGGCGGCGGGGCAGAGGCGCTGGCCGATTACGAGGTGCTGGAATACCTGCTGTTCGGCGCCATCCCGCGCGGCGACACCAAGCCGCAGGCCAAGGCGCTGCTGGCGCGGTTCGGCACGCTGGCGGGCGTGCTCAATGCCGATGCCAATGCGCTGAAGCAGGTAAAGGGCGTGAGCGATGCCAGCGTCGGCCAGATCCGCATCGCCGCGCTGGTCGCCCGCCGCATGGCGCGCAGCGAAGTGGCGGCGCGGCCTGTGCTGGGCAGCTGGCAATCGCTGCTCGATTACCTCGCCATCGACATGGCGCACCTGACGCTGGAGCGCGTGCGGGTGCTGTACCTGGATACCAAGAACCGGCTGCTGCTGGATCACCACTTTGGCGATGGCACGGTGGACGAAGCCGCGATCCACCCGCGCGAGGTGATCAAGCGCGGGCTGGATATCGGCGCCTCGGCGATGATCCTGGTGCACAACCACCCCAGCGGCAATCCCGAACCAAGCCGCGCGGATATCGACATCACCCGGCGCATTGCCGAGGCCGGACGCCCGCTGGGCATTACCGTCCACGACCATGTGATCGTGGGGCGTGAGGGGCACGCCAGCCTGCGGGCGAAAGGGCTTCTCTAAGGCCGCAGCACCCCGTGGCGGGTGTAGAAGCGTTCCAGCTGCGGGGCCATGCGCAGGGCAATGGCAATGTCCTCCTCGCCGCCGTCCAGCCCCAGGTGCAGCTTGGTGATCCCGCGCAGGTAATGCGATTCGGGCAGGCCCGGCGATACCGCCAGCGCCGCGTCCAGATCGGCCAGCGTGCCTTCCAGGTCACCCAGCCGGAACCGGATCAGCCCGCGGCTGTCGAGCGCGGCGGCAGGGTCGCTGGCGCGCTCCACCGCCTGGGTACACACCGCCAGCGCGCCATCCAGGTCGGTGTCGAACAGGCCGCGGAACCAGCAATCCGAATTGAGCGCGCTGGAGCTTTGCGGGGCTTCGGCCACGGCCTGGTCCATGTAATCGCGCGCCTGCACCAGGTCGCCTTCGAGCGCGGCGATTGTGGCCTGGCTGGCGAACTGGAACAGCCGGTCTTCCTCGTCGCCGGGGAACACCTCGTCCATCACCTCCTGCGCCTCGTCAAAGCGCCCGGCATAGGCGAGCATCTCGGCAATGCTGCGCGCGGTGCCGTTTTCGGGTGCCAGTTCAAAGGCGCTGCGCAGGTCCGCCAGCGCAGCCGCGTCATCGCCCTGCGTGCGCTGGAGCCAGGAACGGTATTCGTAGGTCCAGGCAGAGGGTTCCTCCGCCACCAGCACGTCAAAATCGGCCAGCGCGGCGTCGAACCGGTAGATCGATTGCAGAAACAGCGCGCGCGCCGTCAGCGGGCCGTAATCGTCCGCTTCGGCAAAGGCGATCGCGTCCTGATAGGCAGCCAGGATCGGCGCGGCGCGTGCGGCCCGCTCCGCATCGCTCAGCAGCCAGCGCCAGGTCACGCTTGCGGGCGGCACCAGTTCCAGCGAATTGGCATTGATCCGCCGTGCCGCGCGCCGCGCGGCGGGCAGGTCGCTGGCGGGGATTTCGCCCAGCAGGGCAAATACCTCGCCGCTGGCCAGCAGTTCGCCGCCGTCGATCCGCGCCGACCGGGTGACGCGCGAATTGCCGAAGCCGTCGGCCAGTTCCTCGTCCCCCTGCAACACGAACCCGGCGCCCGCATCGGGCAGGATCATGCGCAGGCCGTATGCCTGCCGCCGGGGGCCGCGCGTGGCCACGGGAATGTCGCGCCAGGCCGCCCGCGCACGGTCGGGATTGAAGCTGCCGATATTGCTGCCCGCGCGGATTTCCGACCGCAGCCGCCCGTCGCTCCATTCGAACGAAGGCGGCACCACGCCGGTGATCTCGATGGTGCCAAGCGCGGCTTCCTCGTCATAGGCGACGGTAAGCGAGCGCACCTGCATCCCCTCCTCGCTGTCGCCCGACAGCTCGGCGGCGACCTGACGTTCCATCGCCGGGTTCATGGCGTCTTCCATGGCCCCGACCTGCGCGGCGGCGGGGCCGGAATAGCGCATGGTCATGGTCATCAGCGCGGGAAAATCGACCCCGGCGGAATGGTCGATCACCACGGCCGCGTCGATCTGCGGCACGGCGGGATCGCGCATGGTCATCGGGATCAGCCCCGCCCCGCCCGCCACCAGCGGCAGCGCGTGGTAGAACGGCGGCACGTCAGCGATGGTGGCCAGCCGCGTGGCCGCGCTGGTGCCGTCCAGCCACAATTCGGTGCCGTCGATCACGGTGTGGACGATCACATGGTCGAAGGCGGCAGGCTGCGGCAGCACTTCCGGCACGGCATCGCCCATGCGCGTGCTCACCAGCACCGGATCGGCGGCAATGCCCATGCGCCGCAGCAGCGCCAGCAGCAGCACGGTCTTGGCCTTGCAGTCGCCATAGCGCACGTGCCAGGTCTCGTCCGCCGCCTGCGGCAGGTAGTTGCCGCCGTCGAGGCCGTTGAGCAGGTAGCTCACCTCGTCCTGCACCAGCCGCACCGCCATGGCCGCACGGGTGAGCGGATCCTGGCTGCGGTCCATGATGTCGCGCGCCAGCGCGGCCACGTCGGAACCGTCCTCCACGGTAGCGGCGGCATCGAAATAGGGTGCCATCACGGCGGAAACCTGCTGCCAGTCGGCAAAGGTGCCAGCGCGCAGCACCGCCGGGCGGCGATAGCGGAACGGGGCATCGTCCGGCACGGGATCGGGTTCGGCCAGCGGCAGGTCGACTTCGATATAATTATAGCCGTCACGCGATTGCGGGCCGTTCACCGTCACCCGGTCTTCCGCCCGCCAGACGATAGGGGCATTGTCGGGCCAGCTCATCACCGCGCGCGCATGGCCCACCTGCCAGGGTTCGCTGGGCAGGAATTGCAGCGCCTGCATCTGCTCGCCCAGCGCCTGATCGCGGGTGGTGACGGTGCGCGAGATGCGCAGCACGTCGCCTTCGCGCAGGCCGGGGACCGACAGCGAGGCGGTCAGCTGGCCATCCAGCAGGCGTTCTTCCAGCCCCTGTTCGCGCCGCAGCACGTCGAAGGTCACGCCTTGCGCCAGCAGGTCGATCACCTGGTCGCCGCGATGGATTTCCACGCGGTGGACGATCAGGTCGCCCTTGTCGGGCAGCCAGTCGAGCGTCTGGGTGTTCGCCTGCATCAGCGCCTGCGGGTTATCGATCCGCTGCGCCCAGTCGACATAGGCGGACACGGTGCCGCCTTCCAGCCGGTACTGCCAATCGTAGAACAGCGTGGCAGGCGCGGCGGCATCGGCAAAGTCAGCTTCTCCCGGCATCACCCAGTCGGGCGCGGGCTGGTACAGCACCTGCTCCCCCGCCTGCGCGGGAACGGTCCACGCCAGAGCGACGAGCGGAAGCATGGCGAACGACTTGTGCATGAAGAACCCCTCTGGCGTCCTCTTCCGGAATTGCCCCCGAAACTGGTCCGGCAACGACGCGTAACGGGGCATATCTGACCATGAACGTGCAGCGAAAGCAACGCTGTGGACCGGGCGACTTGCCATTTTTGCAGCCGACGCCTAGCGGCTCGGCCACACCCGCACAGCCCTTTTCCGCATCCGGAGTTCACCATGGTCCCCCGTTACGCCCGCCCTGCCATGACCGCGATCTGGGAGCCGGAGGCGCGCTATCNNATCTGGTTCGAGATCGAGGCGCACGCGACGCAGAAGCTGGCCGACAATGGCGTGGTGCCGCAAAGCGGGGCCAAGGCGCTGTGGGACTGGTGGGCGACCAACCCCAAGATCGACGTTGCCGCGATCGACGCCAAGGAAGCCGTGCTGAAGCACGACGTGATCGCCTTCCTCGACTGGGTGGCGGACGAAGTCGGCCCCGAAGCGCGCTTCATGCACCAGGGCATGACCAGCTC
>JAGREI010000200.1:9934-32273 GCA_020446625.1 Erythrobacter sp. | reverse complement strand
GTGTAGAGCGGGATCACGTGATCGCCCGGCTTCACCGAGGTGACCCCCGCGCCCACTTCGCGCACCACGCCCGCGCCTTCGTGGCCCAGCACCGAGGGGAAGATCCCCTCGGAGTCGAACCCGTCCAGCGTATAGGCGTCGGTGTGGCAGATGCCGGTGGCCATGATTTCCACCAACACCTCGCCCGCCTTGGGGCCTTCGAGGTCAAGCTCGACGATTTCGAGCGGTTTTTTCGCCTCGAAGGCAACGGCGGCACGGGTCTTCATTGCAGGTTACTCCTAAGGATCAATCGAGCGGCGTGCCAGCAGGCAGGTCAGCCGCGCTTACCAGTTCGTCGCCCTCGCGTTCGGGCAGCATCAGGAACAGCACCAGCGACACCACCGATCCCATGGCCATGATGATCGACACGGTCAGCAGTTCGCTGTTGCCGAGCCAGGTGAATAGCGCACCGGCGATCAGCGGGCTACCTGCCGCGCCAAGTCGCCCGACGCCCAGGACGAAGCCTGTGCCGGTCGCCCGCGCATAGGCGGGGAAGCCGCGCGCGAAGGCGGCATAGTAGCCAGAGATCGCGGCATTGGTGAAGAAGCCGGTCAGCACCGTGGCCCATTGCCAGCCCGTCAGCGTATCACGGCCCATGCCGAACGATGCCACGGCCACCGAACCGATCAGCAGCATCAGAGCGGTGGGCCACTTGATGCCCAGCCGCGCCATCACGAAGCCGAACAGCGCCGAGCCGAAGAAGCCGCCGATGTTGGCCGTGGTCAGCACGGTGGCGGCCACCGGCGGGGCATAGCCCGGCGGGTAGTCGGCCACGATCTGCACCGCGAACTTGAGGATGTAGTAGAAGGTGATGGTGTGGAGCATGTAGCCGAAGGCCAGCAGCAGGGTAACCGGGCGCAGCTTGGGGTTCGACAGGATGTCGGTCACCTTGGGCTTGTTCTCGTGCGATACCGCGGGCAGGCTTTCGATGGGTGCCTTGCCGAAGGCATTCAGCGTGGCGTTGACGCCTGCCAGGTCGTTATGCGAGGCGCGGAAGGCAGCGGTTTCCGGCACCAGCAGCCAGACCACCGGGATCAGCGCGGCGGTGACCACGGCCCCGGCCTCGAACACGCCGTGCCAGCCGAAGGCTTCCAGCAGCCCGGTGAACTTGATGAAGCCGAGCACGTCGCCCGATGCCGCGAAACCGCCGATGATGGCACCCAGCGGATAGCCCGCGACGTAGACCGCGATGCAGGCGCGGCGCCATTGGTTGTTGCTGCTTTCCGCAGTCACGGCATTGGTGGCCGACAGCATTCCGCCGATGCCGATGCCGGTGGCAAAGCGATAGGCGAACATGTCCGGAATGCCGGTGGCGTGCCCGGCCATCCACATGCCGATGGCCATCAGGACGAGGCAGGCGATCATGGTCAGCTTGCGCCCGTACTTGTCCGCCATGCCGCCCAGCAGCACCGAACCGAAGCCCATGCCAACCAGTTCGGCCGACAGCACGATGCTCAGTTCCCCGCGATCGATTCCCCAGTCCGAAGAGATGCCGGGGGCGGCAAAGGCGCTGGAGAGCACGTCGAACCCGTCGAGCGCGTTGAGCAGCACCATCAGCACCACGACAAGCCATTGCCGCGCGCCCATCGGGCTGTCGTTGATCACGTTGATGGGGCTTGCTGCCCCGCTTGCCGGTCCGGCCATATTGACTTTGTCCTCTCCCTGGAACGTCCCTATTCGTGGATTCGTGCCAGCATTTCCACCAGTTTTTCGGCTTCTTCGGCGGTGAAGCGGCTTTTCAGCCAGGCTTCGTGTGCAGCGATGCAGGCCTTGGCCTGCACCAGCGCGGCTTCGCCCGCCGGGGTAAGGTGCAGTGCCTGCCTGCGCCCGTCGCTGGCCGATCGTTCACGCTTCATGTAGCCGCGCGCTTGCAGGCGATTGACGATGGTCATGGTGGTGGCCCGGTCCATCCGCAGCCGGTTGCCCAGCTCGATCTGCGCCACGCCGGGATCCTCGCCCACCAGCCACAACACGCTGACCTGCTTCTGCGTCAGTTCCAGTTCGGCAAAAGTCTCGGTGAAATGGCGATAGACGGCGCCGTGCGCCAGGCGGATGTGGAAGCCCAGGATCCCGTCGAGCGCGCCAATTCCCGCGGCCTTGGCTGCCGCGGCTTTGTCCTCGGTCAATGCCGGTTCAGCCAAAACCTTCATCCCTATCGTCTTGCGTAATTGTTAGTAGAGCATACAAATATCCGCAAGGAGAGGAGAGGACTCGCCATGGCACATTTTCCGGACACCCCCACTTTTACGGGCTTCAACACCCCCAGCCGGGCAGAGGCGGATATTGCCGACCTCGCCTTTGACGGCGAAATTCCCAAGGAAATCAACGGCGCATTCTTCCGCGTCCAGCCCGATCCGCAGTTCCCGCCGATGCTGGGCGATTCGATCGCGTTTGACGGCGACGGGATGATCACCCGTTTCCACATCCACGATGGCCAGGTCGATTTCCGCCAGCGCTGGGCCAAGACCGATCGCTGGAAGATGGAAAACGCGGCGGGCAAGGCGCTGTGGGGCCATTACCGCAATCCCCTGACCGACGATCCGATAACCAAGGGCACCTATCGCGCCACCGGCAACACCAATGCCTGGGTCTTCGCCGGCAAGCTGTGGGCGATGAAGGAAGACAGCCCGCCGCTGACCATGGACCCGGTCACCATGGAAACCGAAAAGGTCGAGACCTGGGGCGGCAAGATGAAGAGCGAGACCTTCACCGCGCACCCCAAGATCGACCCCGCCTCCGGCAACATGGTGTCGCTGTGCTACGCCGCATCGGGCATCTGTTCGGACGATTGCGCGCTGGTGGAGATCGGCCCCGATAACCAGCTGGTGCGCGAGGTGTGGTTCAAGACCCCCTATTACTGCATGATGCACGACTTCGCGATCACGCCCGATTACCTGGTGCTGCACGTCGTGCCGTCGATCGGCAGCTGGGACCGGCTGGAAAAGGGCATGCCGCACTTCGGCTTCGACACCACCCTGCCGGTCTACCTCGGGATCATCCCCCGCCGTGACGACCTGAAGCAGGAAGACATCCGCTGGTTCAAGCGCGACAACTGCTTCGCCAGCCACGTGGTCAATGCCTGGCAGGACGGCAGCAAGATCCACTTCGTGGTGCCCGAGGCGGAGAACAACATGTTCCCCTTCTTCCCCGACGTGCACGGCGCAGCCTTCAACCCGGCGCAGGCGATGAGCAAGCTCACCCGCTGGACGGTGGACATGGCCAGCAACACCGACGAATTCGACGAGATCGTGCCGCTGACCGGAACCGCCAGCGAGTTCCCGCGCATCGACGACCGCTTTACCGGCGCGAAGAACCGCTACACCTGGGGGCTGGAGATGGACATGAGCCGTCCCTGCGAGCTGAAGGGTGGCAGCGCGGGCGGGTTCCTGATGAACTGCCTGTTCCTCAAGAACCTGGAAGACGGCAGCGAGCAGCACTGGTGGTGCGGCCCGGTTTCCTCGCTTCAGGAACCCTGCTTCATCCCGCGCTCGCCCGATGCGGCAGAGGGTGACGGCTGGATCGTGATGCTGTGCAACCGGCTGGAAAACCGCAACACCGACCTCCTCATCTTCGACGCGCTCGATATCGAGAAAGGCCCGGTGGCGACGGTGCATATCCCCATCCGCCTGCGATTCGGCCTGCACGGCAACTTCGCGCGGGCCGAGGATATCGGGCTGGCGAGCAAGGTGGCCGAACCCGCCTAGGGCAATCGCGGCACGGCGCTAGTCGCGACGGCCCTGCAAGGCGCGGATGCCGCCGAACTCGCCGCCGCTGGCATCGGGTTCCAGCGCCTCGTGATCCGCCATGTGCGGGCGGGTGAGCAGGTTGCCCGCCGCATCCTGGTCCACGTCCTCGGTGGCGAAGCGTGCCTGCGGTTCGGGATCGGGATGCGCCGCGGCGACCCGCGCCTGCGCTTTTCGCCGCGCCCAGGTCAGCCACACCATCAGCAGGAAGGGCGAGGCAATGCCCAGGATCACGAACAGTTCGAGCATCAGAACTGCGTGAGGCTGAGGTTGTTGCCCGCCGGATCGAGGAACCAGGCGATCTTCGCGCCGCCGCCAGGGGCCTGCCATACGCAATCTTCCCCCATGCCGAAGCCATCGTAGAACTGGAATTCCACCCCGCGGGCGCGCAACTGTTCCATTGTGGCGGCAATGTCCTCCACCAGCCAGCCCAGGACCGTGTGCGGCTGGGGCTGGAGGCTGGGGCCGATATCGGTCAGCCGCAGCATGGTGCCGGCCAGGTCATAGACCACCGCGTGATCGTCCGCCGCCACTTCGGGCAGGCCCAGCACCTGGGTGTAGAACTGCCGCGAGGTGGCGCGATCGCGGGTGCCGATGAAGGTGACGGGCTTGCAATTGGCGAGACTCATGGCTCTTCTCCCCCAATCGTTACTGCCGCACGATAGGCGGGGCGGGGCAGGGCGGCAATGGGAGAGCACGCATGATCGAACCGGGGCTGGAATTCGTCTACGAGGCGGGCGGCGAGCTGGAGGCCCCGCGCGAAATCGGCCCGGTGGTCGATGGCACGCGGCGGATCATCCCGATCAAGTCCGGCGGCTATGTGAAGGGGCCGAGGATCAGCGGCAAGCTGATGGGCAATTCGGCCGACTGGCAGCTGACCCGGCCCGACGGGGTGACCGTGGCCGATGCCATCTATGCCATCGAGACTGACGATGGCGCGCTGATCCAGATCCGCAACAAGGGCCTGCGCCACGGCCCGCCCGAGGTGATGGACCGGCTGCGGCGCGGCGAGCCGGTGGATCCCAGCGAATACTACTTCCGCACCGTGCCCGAATTCATCGCGCCCGAAGGCCCCTACGAATGGATGAACCGGTCGATCTTCATCTGCTCGGGCGCGCGCTATGCCAGCTCGATCAAGCTGTGGGTGTGGCGGGTGACCTGATCGCGGGCTGGCCTGCTGGCCCAAACGAACAGGGGCGCGACGGATAGCCGTCGCGCCCCTTGCTGTTTGCGGCAAAGAAAAGGGGGCGACCTTTGCAGGCCGCCCCCAGCTCCCGGTTCGAGGGAGGTTCCTTTGGACCGTGCGGCTTACCAGGTGACCTGGAAGCCAGCGCGGGCACCCACTTCGCCTTCGTCGAAGCCGATGCCGATGCCACCGGTGAGGGCGGCATTGTCGCTGATGCGGGCAGCGAAGCTGGCCGAACCGGCGACCCGGTCGTTGTAGTAGCCGAAGCCACCGGCGATGCCGAAGCTGTCGGTCGGCATCAGGACCGGCGATTCCATCGACAGCGCCATGGCGACACCTTCGTTCGCTTCCCGCACCCCGCGAGCGTTCTGCGCGGTGAGGTCGAACAGGGTGACGATCTGGCCCTGGATCGTGGCGACCTGGCCTTGCAGCACCGCGATGTTGGCGGTGTTGGTGTTGATCTGCGGACGCAACGTCACGTCACGACCGACCACGCCGTTCGCATCGACCGTCATGATGTCGGTCGTGCTCGGGCTCACCTGCGATGCCGTGCTGGCGGCGATGTCGCCAATCCGGATCGAGCTGCCGGTGCCGCCCAGGGCGACCTGGTTGGCAGCGGTCGAGACCGCCCCGAAGCCCAGCGCGGTCGAACCCGCCTGTGCTGCCGTGGCGCCCTGGCCGATGGCGGTCGAGTTGGTGCCGCTGGCAACCGCCTGGCGACCGATCGCGGTCGAGGTGTTGCCCGAGGCGTTCGACTGCCAGCCGAAGGCGGTGGCACCGGTGCCCAGGGCACTGGCTTCACCACCCACCGCAGTGGAGTGGAACCCGGCCGCCGCGATGTCACCGATGGCAACCGCGTCTTCCGAGTTGGCCACCGCCGAGTTGCCGAGGGCAACCGAGGTCAGGCCGCCTGCGCTGGCGCCGAAGCCACCCGCGAAGGACTGGTTACCTGCCGCGTTCGACGACTGGCCATAGGCGCTCGACTGCGTGCCGCTGGCCGAAGCCTGGCGACCCGTGGCGGTCGACTGCGCGCCGGTGGCCGAAGCCTGCCAGCCGGTGGCCGTGGCACCCGCCGCCGAAGCGACCGATTCCGCACCCAGCGAGGTGGAGTGGAAGCCGGTGGCCGCAGCGAGGTCGCCCAGGGCAACCGCATCCTCGTCACTGGCAACAGAGAGGTTGCCCAGCGCGACCGATGTCAGGCCCGAAGCCGCCGCCGCTTCACCCGCAGCCAGCGAGCGTTCGCCCGAAGCGTTGGTAAGGTGGCCCAGCGCCGTCGAACGGACACCGGTGGCCTGCGATTGCCAGCCGAAGGCCGAAGCGCCCGCCTGCGTGGCATCCGATTCCGAACCCACAGCAGTGGAGTTCAGCCCCGAAGACACCGCCTGATCACCGATAGCCACGCCATCGTTGCCCGAAGCAACCGCAAGATTACCGATGGCGGTCGAGGTGTTGCCCGTAGCCGAGGTTACATTGCCAAGCGCAGTGCTGGCATCGCCCGAAGCCACCGAACCGGCACCGATCGACACGGCGGTCGAACCCGTGGCCGCCGCATTCAGACCCATGGCGATAGCCGAGGCGTTCTGCGAAGTGGCCGCGGTGCCGATAGCAATGCCGCTGCCAGCTGCCGCCGAGGTATTGGCGAGGTAGCCGATGGCAACGCTCTGCGCGCCTGCCGCGGAGGACGACTGGCCATAGGCGCTCGACTGGAGGCCCGAGGCCGACGACTGGCGACCCGTGGCGGTCGACTGTGCGCCGGTGGCCGAAGCCTGCCAGCCGGTGGCCGTGGCACCCGCCGCCGAAGCGACCGATTCCGCACCCAGCGAGGTGGAGTGGAAGCCGGTAGCCGCAGCCGACTGGCCGAGGGCAACCGCGTCTTCGTCGCTGGCGAGGGCATCGCGGCCCAGCGCCACCGAGTCGAGACCCGAGGACACCGCGCCGTCAGCACCGGCGAACGAGCCGACGCCCGAAGCCGTGCTGCCGATGCCGATCGCGGTGGCGTTGGCGGCGAGCGCCTGCGAGTTGCCGCCGATGGCGATCGAGCCTTCCTGGTTGGCAAGCGAGTTGCCGCCCACGGCCACCGAGTTCTCGTCGCGAGCGAAGGAGCCCACGCCCACTGCAGTGGCAAACTGGCCGTCGGCCACCGAGTCCGCACCCAGGCTGGTGGCGTTGTCGGTGCGCGCGTCGGCATTGCTGCCCAGTGCGGTCGAGTTTTCGCCATCCGCGTTCGAGTCCGAGCCAACCGCGGTCGAGTCGACTGCGGTCGCAATGGCAGCGGCACCAACGGCCGTCGCGCCGTCTTCTGCCGCCAGCGTGCCGTAGCCGACCGCCGTTGCGCTTTCCTCGACTGCCTGTGCCGAAGCGCCCAGCGCCGTGGCGTTCTCGAAGCTCGCCAGCGCGCTTTCACCGACTGCCGTCGCATTTGCCGCCGAGGCGGTGGAGTTTTCACCCAGCGAGGTGGCATTGGCTGCGGTTGCCGAAGCATTGGCACCGTAGGCGGCGGTGTTGGCACCGTTGGCGGTCGAACCCGCGCCGACAGCGGTCGAACCGCTGGCGAAGGCGCCGTCACCGATGGCCACCGCACCCGCAGTCAGCGCATCCGAGTTGCGACCGATGGCAACCGTGCCTTCAGCCGCAGCGTTGGCACTGGTGCCGCCCGCGAAGGAATCGACACCCGACGCATCGGCCGCGGTGCCGACTGCGACAGCGTTGTTTGCCGCAGCATTGGCGAACGAGCCCAGTGCAGTGCTGTTGGAACCCGAAGAGGTGGCAGCGGTACCGATTGCGTTGGACTGCGAGCCGCTCGAATTTGCCAGCGTGCCGACAGCGAGGCTGTTGAAGTTGCTGGCATTCGAAGCCGTGCCGAAGGCCGACGACTGGCTGCCAGTGGCGCGCGAGAACGAACCGACGGCGGTCGCCTGGTTGCTGCTGGCGGTCGACGAGATGCCGTAGGCACTCGACTGGTCGCCGGAAGCGGCAGACGACTGACCGTAGGCGCTCGACTGGAAGCCCGAAGCCGAGGACTGGCGGCCCGTGGCGGTCGACTGGCCACCGGTGGCCGAAGCCTGCCAGCCGGTTGCCGTGGCGCCGGCTGCCGAGGCAACCGATTCAGCGCCGACCGAGGTCGAGTGGAAGCCGCTGGCCGTGGCCGACTGACCGACCGCAACAGCGTCTTCGTCGGTCGCCTGAGCATCGCGGCCCAGGGCGACCGAGTCGAGGCCCGTGGCATCGGCACCCGCTGCACCAGCGAACGATCCCTGGCCCGAGGCCACCGAATCGACGCCGTTGGCGGTCGCGTTGATCCCGTTTGCCGCTGCGCCCTGGCCGGTTGCAGTCGCGCCGTCAGCCGATGCCGTTGCGCCCTGACCGACAGCGGTCGAATCGACACCCGAGGCCGCTGCCAACTGGCCAAGTGCCGTGGCATTGGTGTTGGTGGCCTGGGCACCGTCACCCAGTGCGCTCGAAGCCGCGCCAGTGGCATCCGAATTGGTACCGATCGAAACGCTGTTGTTGCCGCTGGATCCGGCGTTCACGCCCATGGCGGTCGAGAAATCACCCGAGGCGATCGAGGTCTGGCCAATAGCCGTGCCGAAAACTCCGGTGGCCTGGGCAAGCGTGCCGACGGCGGTGTTGGCGGCGCTCCCCGCGTTAGCGTCGTAGCCGACGGCGGTGCCGAAGACTCCGGCGCTTGCCGACTGGCCAACCGCCACGGACAGGCCTGCGGATGTTGAATCGTCGCCCACTGCGGTGGCCTGATCGCCGGTTGCCTGGGCATTCTGGCCGACTGCTGTCGAGTCGGCGCCGGTAGCATCCGAGTTTTCGCCCAGCGAGGTGCTGTCCGCACCCGATGCCGTAGCTGCGATGCCGAAGGCCGCCGAGTTGGCGCCCGTAGCAGCCGAGCCGCCGCCGACAGCGGTCGAACCGCTGGCTACCGCGCCTTCGCCGATGGCTACGGCCTGGGTGTTGGTGGCCTGCGCGCCGTTACCCACGGCAATCGCGCCCGACTGGGTGGCCTGCGCGTTGATGCCGACGGCCACCGAGTTCTCGCCAGAAGCCTGAGCGTTGAAGCCGAAGGCCGAGGTGCCATTGGCAGTCGCGCCCGAATTGTCGCCGAAGGCCGAGGACTGGTCGCCCGAAGCCACGGCATTGTCGCCATATTCGGCGCTGTCCGCACCCGTGCCGTCGTCGATCAGGTCGTCGAACACGTCGTCGGTGACCGAGGACAGTTCGCCGTTGGCGCCCACGCGCACGGTTTCGTCGGCACCGCCGGTGCCAAGGCCCGTCAGCGCGTAGGAGTTGGCGGCATTGCCGATCACCACTTCGTTGGCACCGGCCGTCACGCCGTCGCCCAACGCGATCGCGTTGTCGCCCGTGGTCGAGCTGGCGTTGCCGATCGCGATGCTGGCGACGCCATCTGCCACAGCGCCGTTACCCAGCGCGGTGGCATTGTTCGCCAGCGTCTGCGCGTTGCCGCCCACGGCGGTGCCGCCAGCCACGTCAGCCAGGGCGTTGCCGCCCAGCGCGATGGAACCGGCATCGCGGGCGAAGGCGTTATTGCCCAGGGCGACGGTGAGATCGCCGGTGGCCACGGTGTTGTCACCGATCGCGGTGGCATTGGCGGTCCGCGCGTCGGCGTTCTGGCCGACGGCGGTGGAGTTATTGCCGGTGGCGCTGGAGTTCTGGCCGATCGCGGTGGCTTCGAAGCCGTCCGCAACCGCGTTCTGGCCCACGGCGACGCCGCCGTTGCGGGTGGCGAGCGAGTCGGCACCGATGGCGATGGTGCTGTCGTTGGCGGCGAAGGCTTCGCGGCCGATCGCGATGGCATCGCCATCACGGGCGACCGAGTCGGTGCCGATGGCGATCGAATCGCCGGCGCGGGCATCGGCGTTGTCACCGATGGCGACCGCGCTGGGAGCGGTGGCGCTGGCGTTGGAACCCACCGCCGTGGCATCGCGACCGGAGGCGCGGGAGCTGTCACCCACGGCCACGGCGCCATCCACCAGGGCTGCAGAATCGATACCGACGGCCACCGCATTCACGCCCGACGCTTCGGCATTGATGCCGGTTGCAATCGAGCCATTGCCGCTTGCCAGCGACAGGTTGCCGATGGCGATGCTGTCGTTACCGGATGCCTCCGCGCCGGTACCGTTGCCGGTGCCGATTGCGACCGTGTGGTCGCCCGTCGCGCGGGAGTTCGTGCCCACCGAGATGCCGAAATCGCCGCTTGCAGTGGCGCCCGCACCGACTGCGGTGGTGAAAGTGCCGGTTGCATTGGCAGACTCACCGATCGCGGTGGAGGCGGAGCCCGATGCGTCAGCGCCAACGCCGCAAGCGGTGGAAAAGGCAGCGCTGGAAACCGCGCCGCCATCGGTATCAGCGGCGTCGGCCACCCCGTTGTCATTGGTGTCGAGCAAGCACTCTTCTGCCGCCGCGGTGTTCGCGGTAGCACCGATCATGGCGACGGTCGCAATCGCCAGCCCCGAAGCGCCAAGCGCCATCGTGGTCATCTTGCCGAAGATCTTCGGCGTGGAAGTGGTAGTGGACATCAATTCCTCCTGTTGGTCGAACCGGGCCGAAATTCGGCGGTTACGACGGACGGAGGAACGTCCCTGAACAGCATGACGCCGATGCCCCCCCACATTCCGTCGTGATCCCCCGATCACGGCAGGCGCTCGAATCCGAGCTGCGCGCAGGCTAGGCCAATTTTTTCAGATTGCAGCCCCAAAATGCAAAATTTGGCAGAAAAAATATGGCATACCACCGGTTTGGGTAGCTAAATTACGCGGTAAACCGGACGGTAATGTTCGTTAAGACCGGGTAACCGATCAGGCCACGCGCAGATCGAGCAGGGTCGGAGCCTGCGACTCGAAGCTCCAGCGCAGGGCCGAGTCGAGATCGGCAACGTGTTCCACCAGCCGCGCGTCCACGCCCTGGCCACGGGCCAGCGATACGAAATCGAGCCCGGTCAGGTCGCAGCCGGGCACGTGGTTCATCCCGAACTCGCCGGAAAAGCCCGTCAGCGCGGCATAGGCGGAATTGTTGAGGACGAGGAAGCTGATCGGCAGCTTCTCCTGCATGGCGGTGAACAGCCCCTGGATCGCGTACATCGACGCGCCATCGCCCAGCACTGCGATCACCTTGTCGTCTTGCCCCCCATTTTGCTCCCATAGGGCCACGCCCAGCGCGCCGGGCAGCGAATAGCCGAGCCCGCCGCTGGCGCAGGAGTAGAAGCCGCCCTCGCGCGTGATCGGCAGCACCTCGTGCTCCGGCCCGCGCGCGGTGGGGGCTTCCTCGACGATGATCGCTTCGGCCGGGCGCAGCGCGGCGACGCGCTTCAGGACATAGGCCGCCGTCATCGCCGGGGCGGGATCGGCCAGCTGGCGCGGCGTTCCCGCGAAGGGCCGCTGGTTCACGCGCCGGGTCAGCTGCGCCAGTCCGTCGGCCACGTCGCCCAGCACGCCGCCGCCGCCGGGCAGGTTGGCCAGGTGCTGCGGATCGTCGGACAGGACCATCAGTTGCGCCGCTTCGGGCCAGTGCGGGCCGGAGCCTTCAACATGGTAGGTGAACACCGGCGCGCCCACCACCAGGATCGCGTCATGCCCCGCCAGCATGGTGCGGATCTGGTCGCGCCAGGCGGGCAGGAACCCGGCGAACTGCGGGTGATCTTCGGGAAAGGTTTCGCGCGCCGCGTAAGGCGCGGCGTAGACGCTGGCGCCGCACCGTTCGGCCAGCCGGATCGCCTGAGTCCAGCCGCGCGCATTGGCGACCCCGGTGCCGAGCACCAGCGCGGGCCGTTCGCTGGGGTCGATGATCGCCGCCAGCCGTTCGATCCCGGTGGCCGATGGCACCGCCTTCAGCGTAAGCTCGGGCAGGGCAGGCATGTCGCATTCCCGCTCCCAGTCATCCACCGGAATCGAGACGAACACCGGCCCCATCGGCGGGGTGAGCGCGGTGATGAAGGCGCGCGCCAGCGCCAGCGGCACGTCTTCGGCGCGGGCGGGTTCTACCGCGTACTTGACGTAGGGGCGCGGGAATTCGCTGGGCCGTTCGGCGTAGAGAAAGGGATCGAAGGGAAGGATCGAACGCGCCTGCTGCCCAGCGGTGACCACCACCGGGGCATTGTTCTTCCACGCTGTGAACAGGTTGCCCAGCGAATGCCCGGTGCCGGCGGCCGAATGCAGGTTCACCAGCGCCGGCTTGCCGCTGGCGCGGGCGAAACCATCGGCCATGCCCACCACCACCGCTTCGTTGAGGCCCATGACATAGGGGAAGGGCAGGCCCTTGAGCATGGGCAGTTCGGTGCTGCCGGGATTGCCGAACAGCCGGTCTACCCCGAAGTGCCGGAACACTGCGAAGGCGGCATCGCGGACTGTTACCCTGGCAGTGGTCATGGTGTCAGATATCCTCCCCGCCCGCGCGGGCGCGGTCAAGCATCGATGCCTCGTCCCTGGCATAGCGCCCCAGCACCACCACCAGCAGCCCCACGATGAAGGGGCAGACCCAGTTGAGCGTGATCAGCGCCGCCGCCAGGTCGCCGCCGTTTTGGTCCGACAGCATCCCCACGACATAGGGGCCAAGGCCCTGGCCGAGCAGCGTCATGATGACGAGGTAGGCGGAGAACACGATCCCGCGCATTCGCGGCAGCGCCAGCCCCAGCAGCAGGGCATAGGTCGGCGGCAGCCACAGGGTCAGGATCAGCGAATAGATGGAGTAGCGGAGATAGAAGTCGCTCAGGGTTTCGGAGCTGAAGGTCCACACCCCGAAGAAGGGCGATATGCCCAGCGACAGCAGGACCAGCACGATCATCCCGCGATTGCCCATCTTGTGTCCCAGCCAGTCGGCCAGCGGACCTGCCACCAGCGCGCCGATGGTGGCGAGCAGCGCCGACAGCAGGCCGAATTGCAGCCCCACGTCAGCCATCGACAGCCCGAACTGGCGGATGAGGATCTGCGGGCTGGCGAACATCACGCCATAGTTGATCGCGGTTTGCAGCCCGCCCATCACCATCAGCAGCAGCAGCGACGGGTTGATCGCCACGTTGAAGGTGGGCCGGTCGGTCAGGCGGAAGTTCTGGAACAGGTTGAGCACCACGAAGGCGCCGAAGCCGAACACGCCCCATTGCAGCACGTGCGGATTGAGCGTGAAGCCGTGGAAATCGAGCGGCGGGCGCGGCGAGAAGCCGGAGGTAAGATCCACCATCAGCACGGTGAAGCCAAGGATGACGGCCAGGCCGACAAGGTTGATGGTCCATTGCCGCGCCCCTGCATCGTGGCGCCACAGGTTCATCCAGTTGGCACCCGGCGTGACCGCGCCCAGCACGCCCGCACTGGCCTTGAACGGGGCCGGGTCGGGCCGGGTGACAATGCCGTCCATGCTCCCTCGCACCGGTTCGCGCAGCCGCCAGATCAGCCAGGCGAGCGGGAAGCCGGGCGCGGCGGCGACGAGGAAGGCGAATTGCCAGCCCGCGAAGCCGAAGCTCGATCCGCCCGCAGCCACGCGCGCGTCCCACCACTGGGCGGCCACCCCGCCCAGCGCCATCGACAGGCCCAGGCCCAGCGCCAGGCCCACGCCCAGCCCGCCCATGGCGATGCCGCGGCGGCTCTTGGGCAGGCTGTCGAACAGGATCGAATTGGCCGCAGGCTGCGTCGTCGCCTCGCCAATGCCCACCCCCAGGCGCGAAATCGCCAGCAGGGTAAAGCCCTGCGCGAAGGCGGAAAGCCCGGCGAAGAAGCTCCACCCCGCCAGGCAGATAGCCAGCAGCCGGGTGCGCACCCAGCCATCCACCAGCCGCCCCAGCGGTAGCGAGAACAGGGCGTAGAACAGCGCGAAGACCGTGCCGTAGAGCAGGCCCATCTCGGCATCCCCGATGCCCAGGTCGGCACGGATATCGTTGGCGAGGATCGACAGGATCTGCCGGTCAAGCAGGCTCATCATCTGCGCCGAACTCATCAGCACGATGGCGTGCCAGCCATAACGGCTGATGCGGTTCTCCGACGGCTGGGCGCCCTCGCTCATATGCCGAACAGTTTTTCGGCGTTGGTCTGGAAGAACTTCACCTTCTGTTCGTGGCTGATGTCCATCGCATCGAGCAGGCGCACTTCGTCAGGCACGAACTGGTAGGGATAGTCCATGGCATAGCACACGCGGTCCTCGCCCATCACTTCCATCAGCAGCTTGATCGAGGCGGGGCTGGGCAGGCCCGAATTGGTGCCCCAGACATTGGTGCGCAGGTAATGGTGCAGGCTGTGCCGCAAGGGTTTGAGACGCGGATACCGCTGCGAGCGGACACCGGCGTTGAACATGTAGTTGAAGCGGTCGATCCAGAACGGCAGCCCTTCGCAGCCGTGGCCCAGCACCAGCTTGAGCGAGGGGTAGCGATCGAACACGCCGGTCGTCAGCAGGCGCAGCGCGTGATAGCTCGTTTCCATCGCGAAGCCGAACACCGCGCCTTCCAGCCCCGCTTCCACCATGCCGCCGATCATCCCGTCAGGCGGGCCTTGCGGGTGGATGTAGAGCGGGATGTCCATGTCCGCGCAGGCGCGCAGGATCGGGTCGAACTGTTCCTCGTCGAGGTAATGGCCCTGGGTGTGCGAGTTGATCTGCACCCCGGCAAAGCCCAGCTCCTCCTTGCCGCGCCGCAGTTCCTGAGCTGACCATTCGGGGTCTTGCGGGCAGACCGCCGTCATGCCGACGAAGCGCGTGGGATAGCGTTCGCAGGCATCCTTCAGCCGGTCGTTGGCGCGGGCGGCGATGCCCCTTGCCTCGTCGAGGTCGAACAGCGACTGCACGCCGGGGCTGGTAAGCGCCAGCACGGCCTTGTCTATGCCGCATTCGTCCATCGCCTGCACGCGCAGTTCACCCAGGTCGAGCAGCCGCTCGCGGATGAATGTGGTGCGTTCGGAAGGGCTGGTGCCGTAGAAGCCCCACAGGCTGACGGTGCCCTTGTCCGCCCGGCCTTCTGCCACCAGCCGCAGGATCGCGTCGATCTGTTCGGCGGTCGCGAAAGCTTCTTCGGTGGCGATGCGCAGGTAGCCGTACTGGCCACCGGTCTTGAGTTCAGTTGTCACGCGCCTGTCTCTCCCATTCCAGCGCCAGAATCGCTTATCCTTCGTGCACGGCCTTTACCACCATGCAGGCTTTCACCCCCTCGGGTCCGTCCTCGCTGCCGTGGCCCGACCATTGCACCCCGCCGAACGGCGCGTCGGCGCCGCCGATCATGTGACTGTTGATGCCCACCATGCCCGCTTCGATTTCGGCGGCCAGGCGGCGCTGGCGCTGCACGTCGTTGGTCCAGCTGTAGGCAGCCAGGCCATAAGGCAGGCGGTTGGCCTCCGCGATCATCTCCGCCTCGGTGGCATAGGGATTGACCAGCGCCATGGGGCCGAAGGGTTCCTCGTTCATCACCATGGCATCCAGCGGCACTTCGGACAGCACGGTGGGCTGGAAGAAGTAGCCCTGGTTGCCGATCCGCTCGCCCCCGGTGTCGAGCCGCGCGCCCTTGGCCAGGGCATCGGCCACGAAGGCTTCCATCGCATCGGGGCGGCGGGGGTTGGCCATCGGCCCCATCTGCGCGGCGGGATCGAGCCCGTCGCCCACGCGCGTTGCCGCCAGCCGCGCGGCCATGCCGTCACGGAAGCGTTCGTAGACGTTTTCCTGCACGATGAAGCGGGTGGGGCTGACGCAGACCTGCCCGGCGTTGCGCGTCTTGCCCGGCGCAGCGGTGGCCAGCACATGGTCGACATCGACATCGTCGAACACCAGCACCGGGCCGTGGCCGCCCAGTTCCATGGTGGTGCGGATCATGTTGTCCGATGCCAGCTTGGCCAGGTGCTTGCCGATCACGGTGGAGCCGGTGAAGCTCAGCTTGCGGATCACGGGGGAGCCAAGCAGGTGGCGGCTCACCTCGTCCGGCACGCCGAACACCGCCTGCGCCACTTCCTTGGGCAGCCCGGCGTCAAGCAGGCATTGCAGCACCCCCAGCGCCGAAGCGGGGGCTTCCTCCGCGCTCTTCAGGATCACCGAGCAGCCCGCCGCGATCGGTGCGCCCAGCTTGCGGCCGGGGTTGCCCAGCGGGAAGTTCCACGGCGCGAAGGCGGCCACCGGGCCGACCGGTTCGTACCGCACCACGCTGCGCTGGCCCACCGGGCGCACCAGTTCGCGGCCGTAGTTGCGGAACACCTCGCCAGCGTAGAAGTTGAACAGGCCGACGTTCATCATCAGCTCGATCTTCGCCTCGGCAAAGGGCTTGCCCTGTTCCATCGTGGCGATCCGCGCCATGTCGTCGGCGCGTTCGAGCATCAGCCGGGCGGCCCCTTGCAGCACTGCTGCGCGTTCCTGCGGGGTGGAGCGGCGCCAGATCGCAAAGCCGCGCTGCGCCACTTCCAGCGCCCGGTCGAGATCGGCCGGATCGGCCAGCGGCAGTTCCGCCAGCGTGCCGCCGGTGACGGGATTGACCACGTCGAAGGTGCGGCGACCGCCACCCATGACGCGTTCGCCATCGATGATCATGTGCAGACTGGGGTACTGGGTCATTGGTCTCTCCTGAGCGGCCGCGCAGGCCCGCTCACCGTGAACCGGTTGGCGGGCCGAAGCTGTCTTGCGGTGCTTGGCTAGAAGACAGGATGGGCCTTCGACAAGCAAAAATCGAACAGCGTTCTATTTTGCCGCAGCCGCGCGCGCTACGTCGCCTTCCCAGCGATCCGCCAGCATTTCCTCGCCGGTGATCGGGTGCTTCATGTGGAACGGCAGCAGCTTGTGCGTCGGCCACAGCCAGTGATCCTCGATCAGCGCATCGGGGCCGCTGGGATCTTCGGGGAACAGCACCTTGGGGAAGGGGACGAATTCCTTCTCGGTATAGGCCCAGCCCTTTTCGAAACTGGCGTGCCAGTGCGGGAAGTAGTTGAGCACGTGGATGCGCCACTTGCCGTCGGCCCCCTTCTTGTAGGTGTTTTCGTAGAGGCCGCCTTCCCACCACTGGCGCACCTTTTCCCACGGCTGTTCGCCCTGGTAATCGACGTGGCGACCGGCCTGCATGGTGCTGCGCCCGCGCAGCCGTGCGGTGACGCCGTCGTCGTCGATGTCGATGATCGTCTGGATCTGCGGGTGATCGAGCAGGAAGCCGTCGATCGGGCCATTGGTATTGTAGGTGAAACGCTTGCGGAAGCGGTCGATGTAGAGGCGCGCCACGCCGGCCTTGCCCTTCCACACGCCACCGAAGAAACGCACTTCGCCATCGTCGGTGAACAGGTCCACCACCTGATCGTACATGCATTTGTCGATCAGGTAGCCATAGAGGTATTGCAGCTTCTTGACGTCCAGCTCGTCCTCGCGCTGGGTCAGGCGCTTGTCCATCTCGGCCAGCTTGGCTTCGAGCGCGGCGACACGATCTTCAGACATTCCGATTCTCTCCCATTTTGTATGTTGTGCATACAATTGTGATAGGCGTTGGACGGAGTCAACTTCGATTGCTCAGATGCCCAGCTTTTCGAGCCGCGCCACTTCCTCGCGATAGGGGCGGATCGCGCGCCACATGAAGAAGGTGGCCACCGGCATGAACACCGCCGCGACGATCAGCAGCGCCTGCCACAGCTTGGCCGGATCGCCCACCACGGCAGTGCTGACCGTGCCGATCACGAAGCTGCCCATGGCCCCGAAGAAGGTGAACATGAACAGGTAGAGCGCGGTTACCTGCCCGCGCATCTCGTTGGGAGCGATGCGCTGGATCGCCGCATTCTGTGCCGGGGCGCCCGCCAGCCCGAACATCGCGGTCAGGGCCATGCAGCCCAGCGCCAGTTCGGCATAGGGCATCAGCGGGGTGAGGATGGCGAAGGTGGTGGTGCAGCTGAAGATGATCGTGCAGGCGCGGATATTGCCGTCCTTGTAGCGGCGGTTCATCCAGCTGACGAAAGTGCCGCCCAGCATGATCCCGGCCAGCTGGGCCAGCAGCAGCATCGGGCCGAGCAGGTTGCCGATCTGCGCCTCGCTCCAGCCATAGGTGCGGCTGAGGAAGGGGATGCGCCAGGCGGGCAGGCCCTGGCTTTCGATGGCGGACAGCGCCAGCGCGGCGAACAGCGGCCAGTAGGTCGCCCCGCGCAGGTTGATCGCGCGCACAGCGTCGAAGCCGGTGAAGGCCAGGATCTTGCGTCCCAGCGATGCGTCATCAGGCACCAGCCGTGCGGCGGCGGGCGGTGTGCGGCGCGGCGGTTCGCGCACCAGCATGAACAGCACGGCGGCCAGCAGGCCGGGTAGGCCGATCACGATCAGCACCAGCTGCCAGCTGAAGATTTCCAGCCCGAGGAACTGGATCCGGTCGGGCATGGTGTCGGTCCAGGCGATCAGCTGCCCGCCGCCCCAGGTGCCGCCAGCCGTGCCCAGCACGAAGCCCACCTGCACCAGCGCGAAGACCAGCGGGATGCGCATGGGGCGAAAGGCGTCGGCCAGCAGCGAATAGGATCCCGGCCCGTGCGCCGATCCGCCCGCGCCCACGAACAGCCGCGTACCCACCAGCTGGCCGAAGCTCTGCGCGATCCCACCCAGCGCGGTGATCGTCCCCATCACCGCGATCCCGGCGGCCAGCACCATCTTGCGCGGGTAGATATCGACGAGGCGCGACAGCGGCACCCCGACAAAGACGAAGGCGACCACGCTGGCCGGGCCGAGCAGGAAGCCCAGCGCCGCATCGCTGAGGCCGAAGCTTGCCCGCATCTTCTCCGCCAGCATGGCGAACACCGTCTGGTCGAAGAAGGTGAGGAACATGGTGAGGACGATGATCGCCAGCGCGTACCAGCCTGCCGCCTCGCCCGGCCATTGCCGTTCGGGTGCCGCTGCCGCCGCGTCAGCCGCCGGACTTTCTGCCATCAGTGGTCCTGCCACCTGTTTCTCCCATCGCGTTATCTTTGTTGCCCCCGCCATCGCCGGGGACTGGACAGAATACCATGACCAAGGTCAAAAGCAGCCAACAATTATAACGATCGTGAGGATTTGCCCGATGACCAGCTACCCCGACACCTATGCCCGCGATCGCGCCGAGATCGAGGACCTGATGGCGCGCTATCTGTTCGCCATGGACTGGAACGACTTCGATACCTACGCCAACACCTTCACCGAGGACGGCACGCTCGACTATGCCGCCGGGCAGACCAGCGGGCGCGAGAACATCCGGCGCGAGGCGAAGGAGTTCAAGGAACGCGTCGGCGCGATCTACACCGATATCGACGGCAATCCGGCCGTGCTGCGGCACGTGCTGTGCCAAAGCGTGATCCGGGTGGAAGGCGACAAGGCCTGGCACACCGGCTTCTGGTTCGAAACCGCTAACGACGGCCCGCGCACGCCCGATGGCAAGCGGTTCACCCCCACGCTGGGCAGCTTCGGCACCTACGAGGACGAGCTGGTGCGGGTGAACGGGGAATGGAAGTTCAAGTACCGCAACATCCGCAACGAATTCCTCGCCGGGCGCGCCTCGCGCGGGGAAAACCCGGTGCTGGAAATGGATCGCGCGGCGGAAGGCGCAGGTTCATTTTCGTCGCTGTAGAAGCGCGCGCATGATCCGCACCCTGCTTGCCATGGCGCTCGCCGCCAGCCCCGTCGCCACCCTGGCGCAGGACGCCGCCGCGCCGCCGCTCAATCTCGAACAGCGGATGCTGCTGCGTTGCTCTGCTGCCTTTGCGCTGGTGGCGGGCGGGCAGGAACGCGGCGAGGCCCAGGCCCTGCGCTGGCCCGCCATGGGCGAACGCGGGCGCGAGTTCTTCGTGCGGGCCGCGGCGCAGGTGATGGACCAGGCGCACCTCGACCGCGACCAGCTGGCCGCCGCCTTGCAGGCCGAGGCCGACGATATCACCGCCAGTGGCACGCTGGACCAGGTCATGCCCCCTTGCCTGGCGCTGCTGCCCGAGGAATAATGCCGCAGCAGAAGGGGAGACATTCCATGCGCCTGCCGCTTGCCTTGCTGACCATCGCCGCCGCAGTCACGGCTGCACCCGCCATGGCGCAGGACAGCCAGCTGGAGGATTTCGCGCAGGCGATGCAGGATCCCTTCACCCAGGCGCAATATGCAGAGATCGGCGCGGCGCTGGTGGCCGTGGCACTGCAAGTCCCGGTCGCCCCGCTGGCCGAGGCCGTGGCCGATCTGCCCGGCGGCGAACGCTTGCCGCCGGTCGATCCCGATGCGCGGGTGGCGGACCTGGTCGGCCCGCGCGGCGAGCGCGTGCCCGCCGTGGTGCAGCGCGAACTGCCGCGCGTGATGGGCGCCATGGGGGCCGTGGCGGCCTCGCTCGATGCCACCGCGCCGCGCCTGCGCGCCATGGCAGAGCGGCTGGCGCACAATTATCCCCGGCCACGCTGAACCGCAGGCCGCTCCACGCTGGACCCGTGTCGGCGCTTGCGGCATTAGACGGGCCCAATCATGTGGCACCTCTATCATTTCCCGCTCTGCCCGTTCAGCCGCAAGGTGCAGCTTGCCCTGGCCGAGAAGAAGGTGCCGTTCGCGCTCCAGCTGGCCTATCCGTGGGACAATGACGACCTGTTCCATTCGCTGAACCCGGCGGGCAAGACCCCGGTGATGCGCCACGCCGAACGCGGCCTGACGCTGGCCGACAGCCAGGCGATCTGCGAATATTTCGAGGAAGTCGAACAGCGCGCCCCCTTGCTGCCCGGATCGGCGCAGGCGCGGGCCGAAATCCGGCGGCTGGTGGCCATGTTCGACGATGCGCTCTACACCGATGTCACCGCGCCGCTGATGCACGAGAAGATGAAGAAGCGGCTGTTTCTGCGCCAGTCGCCCGACAGCCAGGTGCTGCGCCGGGCGACGCGGCTGCTGCACGACCATCTCGACTACATCGACTGGCTGATCGACAACAACCGCTGGCTGGGCGGCGCGCAGCTGAGCCTGGCCGACTTCGCGGCGGCGGCGCAACTGTCGGTGATCGACTACCTCGACAGCCTCGACTGGTCGGGCCACGATTCGGCGCGCGGCTGGTATCGCGTGATCAAGAGCCGCCCCAGCTTCGCGCCGCTGCTGAGCCAGCGCATGGAAGGGCTGCCCCCGCCACGGCACTATTCCGACGTCAATGCCTGACCCGCGCCGAAGGCGCAGATCATAGTCACGCAAAGACGCAAAGTCGCGGAGAGGGTGGCGTCCAGACCAAACCTCTTTGCGCCTTTGCGTCTTTGCGTGAGCCAAAATGGCAATGGCCTGCGGCGCGATCTACGGCCCGGCGTTGCGTGCAGCCCCAGCCAATCCCATATCTCCGCGAAAGGAGACTCGCCCGATGACCGACAAGCTGAACCTCACCGAAGCCGAATGGCGCGAGAAGCTGACGCCCGAGCAGTACCGCGTGCTGCGCGAAGCCGGGACCGAGCGGGCCTTCACCGGCAAGTACGAGAAGAACAAGGCGGCTGGCGAATACATGTGCGCCGGGTGCGGGCAGCCCTTGTTCGAAAGCGGGGCCAAGTACGACAGCGGATCGGGCTGGCCCAGCTTCACCACGCCTGCTGCGACCGATGCCGTGGCGGTGAACCGCGACGTGTCGCACGGGATGGTCCGCACCGAGGTGGTCTGCGCCCGCTGCCAGGGGCACCTGGGCCACGTCTTTCCCGACGGACCCGGCCCCGATGGCCTGCGCTATTGCATCAATTCCGCCTCGCTGGACTTCAAACCGGAGGATAACGCGGGCGATTGATCGCAGCACTCGTTCACGCGCGATTATGATTGCACTATGCATCAGGCCCCGCACAATGGGACGAATTCGGGTATTGCGCCCGCAGGCAGGGTCTTGACCGCATATGGCCAGACGCAGGGGCAATAGCTCCAACCAGCGAGGATACCGGTCGCGCAAGGCGGCGGCGGAGGCGCGCGAACGGCGGCTGCGCGAAGGCGGCTGGAAGGCGCGGCTGTGGCTGTGGACCAAGCGGCTGGCGGCCGTCGGCGCCTTCATGGCGCTGCTGGGCGCCATCGCGCTGACCACGGCGGTCTACTTCGCCGCGCGCAGCCTGCCCAGCTATGCCGCCCTCAGGCAGAGCCAGCACGGCCAGACCATCCTGGTGCGCGCCAACGACGGTTCGCCCATCGTCGAGCTGGGGCCAAGCTATGGCCAGTGGCTGACCGCCGACGAAATCCCCGACGTGATGAAGCAGGCCATGGTCTCGGTGGAGGACCATCGCTTCTATTCGCACCTGGGTGTCGATCCGATGGGGCTGGTGCGCGCGGTCTACAACGCCTTTGCCGAAGACCGGCAGGTGTCTGCCACCTCCACCATCACCCAGCAGTTGGCGCGCAACCTGTTCCTCAACAACAACCGCAGCCTCGACCGCAAGCTGCGCGAGGCGGTGCTGGCGCTGGCGCTCGAATGGCGCTTTTCCAAGGACCAGATCCTCGAAC
>JAGREI010000200.1:0-9928 GCA_020446625.1 Erythrobacter sp. | reverse complement strand
TCAACAAGGTCTATTTCGGCGGTGGTGCCTATGGCATCGACAGCGCCAGCCGCCGCTTCTTCAGCCATTCCGCGCGCGAACTGAGCCTGGAGGAAGCCGCGATCATCGCGGGCATGGTCAAGGCTCCCAGCCGCTATTCTCCCACCGCCGATATCGACGCCGCCGTGGGCCGCGCCAACGTGGTGGTGCAGCAGATGGTGCGCTACGGCGATCTCGACCCGGCGGTGGCGCGCGAGGTGAACGTGAGTGCGGTGAACCTGCGCGAGGAGCAGGGCCAGAACTCGATGCGCTATTTCACCGACTGGGCGCTGCCGCAGCTTGACCTCTTGCTGCCCAACGAAAGCTTCGAGCCGATCGAGGTATGGACCACGCTTGACGTGGGGATGCAGCGCGCAGCCACTACGGCGATCCAGGACAATGCCCCTTCGGGCGCGCAGGGGGCCATGGTCAGCCTTGACCGTGACGGGGCGATCCTGGCCATGGTGGGGGGGACGGACTACGTCACCTCCAGCTACAACCGCGCTACTGATGCCCTGCGCCAGCCGGGATCGTCGTGGAAGCTGTTCGTCTACCTCGCCGCGCTGGAGGCCGGGTACACCCCCGAATCCACCGTGCATGACGTGCCGATCACCATCCAGGGGTGGAGCCCGCGCAATTCGGGCGGCACCTATGCGGGCGACATCGACGTGCGCACCGCCTTTGCCTATTCGAAGAACACCGTAGCCGCCGCGCTGGGCAACGAAGTGGGCTTTTCCAACGTCGCCAGCATGGCCCGCCGGTTCGGCATCACCACCCCCATATCCACCTACCCGTCGATGGTGCTGGGCAGTTCGGAAGTGCGGCTGATCGACATGACGCGCGCCTTTGCCGCCGTCTCGGCAGGCGGGCAGTCGATCGAGCCCTACGGCATCATCCGCGTCACCAATTCCAATGGTGACGAGCTGTACCACCGCACCGCGCCGCGCCCCTACACGCTGGTGCCGGACTATGTCGCCGCCGGGATCACCGACCTGTTGCAGACGGCGGTTGCCACCGGCACCGGGCGCGCGGCGCAGATCGGGCGGCCGGTGGCGGGCAAGACCGGCACCACCAGTTCCAACCGCGACGGCTATTTCGTCGGCTTTTCCAGCGGCATTACCACCGGGGTGTGGATGGGCCGCGACGACAATGCCCGCGTTCCCGCGCTCAGTGGCGGCGCCGCGCCCGCACGCGCCTTTGCCAGCTACATGCGCTATGCCGTGCGTGACCGGCCGGTGGAGGAATTCGACACCGACCTGCAACTGCCCGAATGGCAGCTGGAGCCGGATGACGAGTATTACTACGGCGGCAATCAGGACGACTATTACTTCTACATCGACGAGCAGGGCAACCTGGTCGAACCGCGCAAGCCGGGCGAGAGTTCGGGCAATGGCTTCGATGTGGAAGGCGAGGGCGAGAACGTGGTGCGCGAGGGGATTGCCCGCCCTGGCAGTTCCGGCTCCAGCCGCCCGGCGCCCGCCCCGCCTGCGGCGAGCGACGACTTCCTCGATCGCGCCACGGGCAGGAACCAGCCACGCCAGCCGTCCCCGCCGCCTGTGCGTCCGCAAGGCAAGGCGATCCTGAACAACGAGCAGAGGTTCTAGGTCTGTTTGCTTGTCGCACCCGCTTCCGCGGGTGCGTCCTCGCTAGACGCGCAGCAAAGCTGCGCCCGCTGCGGGCGGCCGTTCGGCCTTGCGGTCGGCTAGGCGCCGACCGAACCAGTGAAATTCCCGGAAGCGTTCACGAGCCACGGTTCGCGACCAGCGAACCGCAAGCGCGACTGCGCGCCCGCAGGTGCCCCGCAGTGAAGGCGCAGCCGCAACGGAGGGAACAGCACCGAGGACGAAGCCGCGGAGGCGGCTTCGTCAAACCTAGTTATTGAACCGCACCGGGATCGACTGGGTCTGCCCGCCGCGCGCCTGCACCCGCAGCAGCACCGCTTCGCGGCCGGCGTCGCGGGCATCCTGCAAGGCGGCCTCGAATTCCTCGACGGTGGCGACCGGGCGGCTGTTCACCGCCAGGATCATCACCCCGCGGTTGAGGCCGCGCCGGGCAGCGTCGGAACCGGGGTCGACGTTGAGGATGGCCAGGCCGCGGGTGTCGCTGGCCACGCCCAGCTGGGCGGCGATGCGGGCGTCGATCTCCAGCGCCTCGATCCCCAGCAGTTCCTGCATCAGGCCCGAACCCTTGGGACCCTGATCGGCCTGGTCCTGCTGGTCCTCGCCCTGGTCCTGCTGGAACAGCTGCTGCTGGCGCAGTTCCTCGTCGCTGGGGCGGCGGCCCACGGTGACGTTGACCTGGCGGCGGCGGCCGTCGCGGATGTAGGTGATCGGCACCGATGTGCCGGGGCGGATGTTGGCGACGATGCGCGACAGGGTGTTCTCCGGCGTCACTTCCTCGCCGTTGACGGTCACCACCACGTCGCCCACTTCCAGGCCCGCGCGTTCGGCAGCTTCGCCCGGCTGCACGCCCTGCACCAGTTCGCCGCGATTGCGTTCGAGACCCAGCGCCTCGGCCACGTCGGCATCCACCGGCGAGATGTTGACGCCCAGGTAGCCGCGCAGGATTTCCTCGCCCGCCATCAGCGCGCGCACGATCGGCGCGGCGTCTTCGGCCGGGATGGCCAGGCCAATGCCCACCGAGCCGCCCGAAGGCGAGAGGATGGCATTGTTGATGCCGATGACGTTGCCATGCATGTCGAACAGCGGGCCGCCCGAGTTGCCGCGGTTGATGCTGGCGTCGGTCTGGATGTAGCGGTCGTAGGCGCCGCCCGATCCGGTGTTGCGCTGCACCGCAGAGATGATGCCGCTGGTGACGGTGCCGCCCAGCCCGAAGGGGTTGCCGATGGCGATCACCCAGTCGCCCACGCGGGCATGGGCGCTGTCACCGAAACGCACGAAGGGGAAGGCTTCGGTGCGGCTGATCTTGAGCACGGCAAGGTCGCTCTGCGGATCGGTGCCGACAACTTCGGCGGGATATTCGGTGCCGTCCGACAGGATCACCGTCACCTCTTCCAGCTGCGCCCGCTGGTCGGGCGGCGAGATGACGTGATTGTTGGTGACGACATAGCCATCGGCCGAAACGAGGAAGCCCGAACCCAGCGAGGTGGCTTCCTGCGTGGTGGTCTGGCCCTGGTTCTGGCTCTGGCCGCCACGGCGGTTGAAGAACTGTTCGAACGGGTTCTGCTGCACCGGCACCTGGATCGACTGGCGGGTGGAGATGTTCACCACCGCCGGCTGCAATACTTCGGTCAGGTCGGCAAAGCTGGCGGGCGCACCCGCCACAGGCACCGCGTTCTCGATCTGGATGCGATCGTTCTGCGCCACCTGCGCCCCGGCGGGAAACCCGGTGAGCAGGGTAAGGGTGGCACCGCCAGCGAGCAGGGCGGCGGTAACTCCGTAGGAATAACGCATGGGGTTCACGTCCTTCAGGTCCTTTTGTTGCAAGCTCCACCTGCGCGCCCGGCTGGGCGTTCGGCGGACGGTTTCCCTCGTTCGCACGCCATCCACTCCACTGCGGCTGAACGCGCGTTTAACGACAAGTGTAATCGCTCAACTTTCGCGGCGTTCCCCGCATGGCTCCCCCTGGCCCGTCAGCGACCGCCGCGGCGGAACTGCCGCAGGTAGTCGTTGTCGGGCGACAGGATGATCGAGCTTTCACCCACGTCGTCAGGATTTTCGCCCTGGCGCAGCGGCCCGAAGGCGCGTTCATAGCTCTCCATCGCGCGGTAGAAGTCGTAGAAGTCGGCATCCTGATTATAGGCTTCGGCATAGATGCGCGCGGCGTCGGCTTCGGCCTCTGCCTGGATGATCTGCGCATCGCGCCTGCCGCCTGCGCGAATCGTCTCGGCCATTTCCTGCCGTTCGGACCGCATCCGTTCGAACGCGGCATCCAGCGGGCGGCCCTGCGGCAGGTCCGCGCGCTTGATCCGCACGTCGATGATCTGCGCGCCATAGCCGCGCGCCTCGGCATCCAGCGTGTCGCGGATGTTGGTCATGGCATTGCCGCGTTCGGGCGTCAGCAGGCTGGCGAAGGTGCGCCGACCCAGTTCCTGCCGCAGCGCGGAGGACAGGATCGGTTCGAGCTGGTCGGTAAGGTTCTCCTCCGACCGCGCGCGTTCGACGAACAGCACCGGATCGAAGATGCGATACCGGGCATAGGCGTTCACCTCCAGCCGCTGCTGGTCGTTCGACAGCACGGTTTCGCCCCGCATGTCGAGATCGAGGATGCGCCGGTCCACCATCTGCACCCGTTCGTAGATCGGGATGCGCCAGGATACGCCCGCGCCGGTTGCGCCGAATTCCTGCGACGGATCGAAGCGGTTGATCACTCGCACCGGTTCACCCGCGCGGATCACCACCGCCTGGTGCGTTTCCGGTACGATCACCGTGGTGCTGATCAGCAGCACGAACAGCACGATCAGGCTGACGAAGATCGTCTTGTAACGCTGCCACATGTTACTGCCCTCCCTGCGCGGCCCGCTGCCCTTCGGACGGGGTAACGGTGAGGGTCGGCCCTTGCGTGGCATTGCTGCGCGATCGGCGTTGCAGTTCGGGCAGCGGCAGGAACGGCGTTACGCCGCCGGTTTCCACCACGGTCTTGTCGTTCTGGCGCAGCACGTTTTCCATGGTCTCGTAATAGAGCCGCCGCCGCGTCACTTCGGGAGCGAGGCGGTACTGGGCGTAAATCTCGTTGAACTGGGCAGCCTCGCCCTGCGCCTGCGCCAGCAGTTGCTGCTGGTAGCGGCGCGCCTGGTTCAGCGCCTGTTCGCGGTTCTGCCGCGCGGCGAGCACATCGTTGAAGGCTTCGATCACCTGTTCGGGCGCTTCGGTGCGGTTGATGTCGACGCCGTCGACCTCGATCCCCGCGCCATAGGCATCGAGGATCGTCTGCATCCGCGTGCGCACGCGCTGCTGGGTCTGCGCGCGGCCTTCGCCCGACAGGATATCGTCGAGCGTGGTTTCGGCCACGGCGGCGCGCATGGCGGCTTCGGCCACTTCCATCAGCGTGTCTTCGGGATCGACCAGCTCGTACTGGTAATGCACCAGGTTGCTGATGCGCCAGCGCACCAGGTACGACAGGTCGACCAGGTTCTGGTCGCCGGTCAGGATCAGGTTCTCGCCCCCCGCATCGCCGATGGTGAGGCGGCGGATCTGGTCGGTGTTCTCGATCGTCACGGTCTGGATCGGCCAGGGCAGGGTGACGTTGAGGCCATCGGTAAGGTCGCCCGCATAGCGCCCGCCCAGCCAGGTCTTGATGCCCTTTTCGCTGGGATCGACGATGTGCATCGAGGTGGCCAGCACCCACACGCCCAGCACGCCCGCCATGGCCACCGGGAACCAGCTCTTGCCGCCGGGCCGCTGGGGAATGCGGAAGCCGGGACCGCCCCCACCACCGCCACCGCGCCGGTCGCCCCGGCGGGTGCGGAAGATATCCTCGATATTGGCAGAGCGCCGCCGCCGGTCATCGCCACCACCCGAACCGCCACCCGAACCGCCACCGGGCAGCCAGGGATTGCGCGGGCCGCGCGGCTCGTCGCCACCACCTGCCGATGCAGGCGCGTCGCCGTCCCCGCCGCCGTTTCCGTCGCCGTCACCGCCGTCCCCCGATTCGCCGCCGGACGGCGGTCCCCAGGGATTGCGCTTGCCGGCCATGGCCAGGCCGAACCTTTCGAAAAACCCACCCGAACTTGTCATGGCCCTATCTATAGGAAGGCTTCAGGCAAAAAACAGGGGGGCAAATGTCCATTAATGCTGACCTTCGCGCAGCGAGGCGCTAACCGCTGTGGCCATGAGCAGCGAAGCAGCGATCCGGGCCGCCATTCCCGCCGAACTTTCCACCATGGTGAAGCAGGTGAAATTTGCCGATGGCATAGCCACGGTAATCGCCGATGCCAGCGGGCTGGGCCGCAGCGCCATGGCGCAGTTGCAGCGCGAACTGGTCGCCGCGATCGAGGTGCTGGACGGCGTATCCGAAGTGCGCGTGGCACTGATGGCGGACAAGGTGCAGCGCAAGATCATCGTGGTGGGTTCGGGCAAGGGCGGCGTGGGCAAGTCCACGCTGACCACCAACCTGGCCGTGGCGCTGGCGAACATGGGGCTGAAGGTGGGCGTGGTCGATGCCGACATCTACGGCCCTTCGCAGACGCTGCTGCTGGGAACGCAGGACACCAAGGTGCGCGCCGAAGGGCAGACGCTGATCGCCAGCGAGACGGACTTCGGCGTCACCATGCTTTCCATGGGCCAGCTGATCGAACCGGGCCGGGCGATCGCCTGGCGCGGGCCGATGGTGGGCAAGGCGCTGGCGCAGCTGATGGAAGCCGACTGGGGCGATGCCGAGTTGCTGCTGGTGGACCTGCCGCCCGGCACGGGTGACGTGCAGCTGACCATGCTGCAACAGTTCAAGCCCGCAGGCGCGGTGGTGGTTTCCACCCCGCAGGACCTGGCGCTGATCGACGCCACCCGCGCCATCGACCTGTTCCGCCAGGCCGAAGTGCCGGTGGTGGGGCTGGTGGAGAACATGGCGGGCTATCTCTGCCCCGAATGCGGCGCGGTTTCCGCGCCGTTCGGGCAAGGCGGCACCGAGGCCGCCGCGCAGGCGCTGGGCGTGCCTTTCCTGGGCCGGGTGCCGCTGGCCATGGCCATCCGCGTGGCCAGCGACACCGGCCAGCCGCCCGCCGCCAATCCGGGCGAGTTTCAGGGCTATTTCGCCGGGATCGCGGCGCAGGTGGCGGCCTTCCTCAAGGGCGGGCAGGGTTAACATGGTCGCGCTCACCCGCCGCCAGCTGCTTACCGGGGCCGCCGTGGGTGGCGGGCTGGTGGTGGCCTGGACGCTGGTGCCGCGCACGTTCGAGAACCCGCTCGAACCCGGCGACAACGAGATCGCGGTCGATGCCTGGCTGAAGATCGCTACCGATGGCGTGGTGACCGTGGCCGTGCCGCAGCTGGAGATGGGGCAAGGCGTTTCGACCTTGCTGCCGCAAGTGGTGGCGATGGAACTGGGCGCGGACTGGCGGCAGGTCGCGGTCGAGCCGGCGCCGGTCAGCGGGGCCTATGCCAATGTGCCGCTGGCCGCGCTGTGGGCGCCGCTGTGGCGGCCGCTGATCCCTTCGCTGAACGATGATCCGGGCGATTCGCGGCTGATTACCTGGGCGGAGGACAACCGCTTCACCGCTACCGCCGCAGGCACCGCGCTGGCCGCTTACGAGGCGGCTTGCCGCCACGCCGGGGCGACGGCGCGGGCCATGCTGTGCATGGCTGCGGCGGACAAGTGGGACGTGGCCTGGGAACAGTGCCGCACCGAAAACGGGGTGGTCTACCACGACGAACACGCCGCCAGCTTTGCCGAACTGGCGTTGGACGCGGCGCGCTTTTCCGCGCCCGATCCGCCGCCCTTGCGCCCCGATCCGCCCGCCGAGGCCGCGCTGCCGCCGGGCGTGGAGCCGGGCGAGGTGCCGCTGTTCTTCCCCCGGCTCGACTTGCCGAGCAAGGTCGACGGCAGCCACGTCTTCGCCGCCGACGTGCGCTTGCCCGACATGGCCTATGCCGCGATCCGTCACGGCCCGGCGGACCAGTGCGAGCTGGTCGATTTCGATCCCTCGCTGGCCAGCGGGCAGCGCGGACTGATCAAGCTGGTCGACGGCAAACGCTGGCTGGCCGCGATTGCCGAGAACTGGTGGGCCGCCGAACAGGCGCTGATGGCGATCGCCCCGCGCTTCGTCACGCACCGCGCGGCGGACAGCGAGGCGATGACGCAGGCGCTCGCCTCCGCGCTGGAGGCAGCGGGCGGGGCGGTGATCGAACGGCGCGGCAATGGGGTGGCAGGCTATACCCCCACGCTGGCGCTGCACTACGATGTCGCGCCCGCGCTGCACGGCACGGTGGAGACGACCTGCGCCACCGCGCGCCTGCTCGACGGCACGCTGGAACTGTGGCTAGCGACGCAGGCGCCCGAGGCCGCGCGTCAGGCCGCCGCCGCCGCGCTGGAGATGAGCGCGGCGCAGGTGGTGCTCTATCCGGTAGCGGCGGGCGGCAGCTTCGACCGGCGGCTGGACAACCAGGTGGCGATCCAGGTGGCGCTGCTGGCGCGCGAGGCGGGGCGGCCGGTGCAGCTGACCTGGTCGCGCTGGCAGGAACACGTCGCCGCTCCGCCGCGCCCGCCCGCCGCCGCGATCATGGCCGCCCAGGTCAGCCAGGACGGCACGATCCAGCGCCTGCGCGCGCGGCTGGCCAGCCCGCCGACGATGAAGGAATTCGGCCGCCGCCTGTTCGACAACGAGGTGACCTGGGCCGCGATCGACGCGCTGGAGGGCGAGGCCGATCCCATGGCCGTATCCGGCCTGGCGCCGCCCTATGCCATCCCCGACGTGTCGGTGGAACATGTGCCGGTCACCCTGCTGCTGCCCACCGGGCCGATGCGCGGCCAGGCCGATGGCTATACCTGCTTCGTGCGCGAAAGCTTCATCGACGAACTGGCGAGCCGGCACGAGCGCGAACCGATGAGCTATCGCATCGCCATGCTGGGCCACGATGCCCTGCTGGCCGACGTGCTCCAGCGCGCGGCGCGAATGGCGAACTGGGATGGCGGCACGCGCGGCAGCGGGCAGGGCATCGCTTGCCACGAGATGCGGCTGGGTGATGCAACTGGACGCATCGCCGTGGTGGCCGAAGCCAGCGCGGGCGAAGGCGGGCTGCGGGTGCGGCGCCTGTTCGCGGCGGTGAACATCGGGCGCGTGGTCAACCGCGACATTGCCATGCAGCAGATCGAGGGCGGGCTGGTGTTCGCCCTGGGCCTGGCGCTGGGCGGCGCCACCGACTACGCGCAGGGTCTGCCGGTGGAACAGCGGCTGGCGGCGCTGGGCCTGCCCACGCTGGCGGATTGCCCGGAAATCCACGTCGAGCTGGTCGAAAGCACCGATCCGCCCTTCGATCCGGGCGAGATCGGCGTGCCGGCACTGGCCCCCGCCGTCGCCAATGCCTTCTACAGTGCCACCGGCTTCCGCCTGCGCCGCCTGCCGCTGCTGGCCGCGCTGACATGACCGTGCTGCCTCCCGATCACCCGCCCGTGCGCACGGGCAAGCTGGGCGTGCTGCTGGTCAACCTCGGCACCCCAGCCGCGCCCGAACCCGGCGCGGTGAAACGCTACCTGGCCGAATTCCTGTCAGACCGGCGGGTGGTGGAAATCCCGCCCCTGGCCTGGCAGCCGATCCTGCGCGGCATTATCCTCAACACCCGCCCGAAGAAGAGTGCCATGGCCTATCGCGAGGTATGGACCGACAAGGGCAGCCCGCTGGCCGCGATCACTGCGGAACAGGCCACGGCCTTGCAGGCGCGGCTGGGCGATGGAGTCCTGGTCGACTGGGCCATGCGCTACGGCGAACCGGCTATCCCCGCGCGGCTGGAGGCGCTGATGGAAGCCGGGTGCGAGCGCGTGCTGCTCGCTCCGCTCTATCCGCAATACTGCGCCGCCACCACGGCCACGGTTGTGGACAAGGCGGGGGACTGGCTGCGGACAAGGCGTTGGCAACCCGCCCTGCGCACCTTGCCCGCCTACCACGACGATCCCGCCTACATCGCCGCGCTTGCTGCCGACCTCGGCGCGCAGCTGGATGCGCTCGCCTTCGTACCGCAAGTGCTGCTGCTGAGCTTCCACGGGATGCCGCAGCGCACGCTGGAGCTGGGCGATCCCTACCATTGCCACTGCCGCAAGACCGCGCGGCTGCTGGAGGAGGCGCTCTCCCGGCCCCAAATCAGGATGGTCACCACCTTCCAGAGCCGCTTCGGCCGCGCCAAGTGGCTGGAACCGGCCACCGATGCCGTGCTGGCGGAAGAAGCGGCAAAAGGCACGAAACGCCTCGCCATTGCCGCTCCCGGCTTTGCCGCTGACTGCCTCGAAACGCTGGAAGAGCTGG
>JAGREI010000199.1 GCA_020446625.1 Erythrobacter sp. | reverse complement strand
TGCCCGGAGGAGATCGCCTGGCGCAGCGGCTGGATCGACGATGCCGGGCTGGAAGCCATCGCCGCGCCGCTGGTGAAGTCGGGCTATGGCGACTACCTGATGGCCCTGCTGCGCGAGAGCAGGCGGGGATGAAGATCGTTCCCTGCGCCATCGACGGGCCGCTGATCATCGAGCCGCAGGTGTTCGGTGACGAGCGCGGCTTCTTCCTCGAAAGCTGGCACGCGGACAAGTTCGCGGCGGCCAGGCTTGGCATCGCCTTCGTGCAGGACAACCACTCGCGCTCGCAGAAGGGCGTGCTGCGCGGTTTGCATTTCCAGAACCCCGGCCCGCAAGGCAAGCTGGTGCGCGTGGTGGCGGGCGCGGTGTTCGACGTGGCAGTGGACCTGCGCCGGGCTTCGCCCAGCTTCGGCAAGTGGGTGGGGGTGGAACTCAGCGCCGCCAACCACCGCATGTTCTGGGTGCCGCAGGGCTTCGCGCACGGGTTCCTGACGCTGGAGGACGGCACCGATTTCCTCTACAAGTGCGATGCCCCCTATGCGCCCGCCAGCGAACATACGCTGGCATGGGACGATCCGGCGGTAGGCATCGACTGGCCGCTGGATGGGCTGGAGGTGCAGCTCTCCGCCAAGGACCGCCTCGGCAAGTCGCTCGCCGAGGTGGAGGTCTTCGCGTGAAGGTGCTGATTACCGGGTCGGCGGGGCAGCTTGGGCGCGCCTTGGTCGGTTCGGCACCTGCCGGGGCGGACGTGCACTGTGTCGACCTAGCCGAGTGCGACCTGGCCGACGCGGCGGCGATCACCGCGCTGGTGGCCGAAGTGTCCCCCGACCTCGTGATCAACGCTGCCGCCTATACCGCGGTCGACAAGGCCGAGAGCGACGAGAACACTGCGCGCGCCATCAACGCGGGCGCCGTCGCCGCGCTGGTGGCAGCGCATCCGGGCAAGCTGTTGCATGTCTCGACCGACTTCGTGTTCGATGGACAGTCGGCTCGCGCATACCGGCCGGAAGACGCGCGAAATCCGCTGTCCGCCTATGGCCGCACCAAGGCCGAGGGTGAGGATCACCTGCGCCCGACCGACCTACTGGTGCGCACCGCCTGGGTCTATACCGCTGGCGGCGCCAACTTCGTGCGCACCATGCTGCGGCTGATGGCCGAGCGGGATGCGATTTCCGTTGTGGTGGACCAGATCGGCGCACCGACCTGGGCAAACGGGCTGGCGGCGACGATCTGGGCGCTGGTGGACAAGGGTGCTGTCGGCACCTTCCATCACAGCGACGCGGGGCTCGCCAGCTGGTACGATTTCGCCGTCGCCATCCAGGAAGAGGCGCTGGCGCTGGGCCTGCTCGACAAGGCGGTGCCGATCACCCCGATCCCGACCAGTGCCTACCCGACGCCTGCCACGCGCCCGGCCTTTTCGTTGCTCGATTGCAGCGCCACGCGCGCCCTGCTGGGCGATAGCCACACCCATTGGCGCGCGAACCTGCGCCGCATGCTGCAAGAGGAAGCACAGCTTGGCTAACCTGCTCGTCACCGGCGGTGCCGGCTTCATCGGCGGCAATTTCGTCCACTATTGGGCGGACAAGCACCCGGACGATGCCGTGGTGGTGCTCGACGCGCTGACCTATGCCGGCAACGCGAGCACCATCGCTGACGTGGAACAGGCCGAACTGGTGGTGGGCGACATCCGCGACACCGCGCTGGTGGAGAAGCTGCTACGCGAGAGGGACATTTCCACGCTGGTCCACTTCGCCGCCGAAAGCCATGTCGACCGCTCAATCTCCGGGCCGGATGCCTTTATCGAAACAAATATCCTCGGCACCAACTCGCTGCTCAAGGCGGCGCGCGCAGTGTGGCTTGACGAGGGATCGGGCCAGCCGCACCGCTTCCACCACATCTCGACAGACGAGGTTTACGGCTCGCTTGGCCCCCACGACCCGGCCTTTGCCGAGAACAACCAGTACCAGCCGAACTCGCCCTATTCGGCCAGTAAGGCGAGTTCCGATCACCTCGTTCGCGCCTATCACCATACCTTCGGACTGGAGGCGACCACCTCCAACTGCTCGAACAATTACGGACCCTACCAGTACCCGGAAAAGCTGATCCCGCTGTTCCTGCTGAACGCGCTGCACGGTCGCCCACTTCCGATCTACGGCGACGGGATGAACGTGCGTGACTGGCTGCACGTAGAAGACCACTGCCGTGGGATCGAGGCGTGCCTGGCCAAGGGCCAGCCGGGCGAATGCTACAACATCGGCGGGGGCGCCGAACTGCCAAACATGGCGGTGATCGACCGGGTCTGCGCCGAAGTTGACCGCGCCTTTTCCGAGATCGAGGGCCTGGCTCCCCGTTACCCAGACGCGCCCGCCGCGCATGGCCGCGCGACCAGCGAACTCAAGACCTTCGTCACCGATCGCAAGGGCCATGACCGCCGCTACGCCATC
>JAGREI010000198.1 GCA_020446625.1 Erythrobacter sp. | reverse complement strand
AGCGTTCGCGCAGGCGGGTCTGGTGGTTTTCGAGCGGCTGCTCGACCCCGTCGATCCACACCCGGATCGGTGCGCTCGACAGTTCCAGCGGGTCGCCGTCCCACAGCACGAGGTCACCGTGCGCCCCGGCGGCAAGCACGCCAGCATTGTTCATCCCGGCGATCCGCGCGGGGACCGAAGTGATCGAGGCCATGGCTTCGCCCCAGCTGAGGCCAGTGGCACCGTCCACCCGGTTCAGGGCCACCATGTTGCCCGCCTGCTGCGGCAAGCCGCGCGGGTGGTCGCCCGAACTGCCGTAACCGGCGATGGCCACGGTCACGCCCGCGTCGACCATGCGGCCGACGTTGCTTTGCGTGGCGGCGAGCTGTTCGAAACTGACGGGCAGGTCGTTCAGCGCGGCGGCGATCACCGGCACTCCGCTGGCGGCGATCTGCGGGGCGACCATCCAGCCTTCGGTGGCGCCCACGATCACCAGCCGCAGCCGCGGGAATTCCTCGCGCAGGGCCAGCACCGACAGGATATCGGCGGCGCGTTCGACGTGGACGTAAAGCTGCTGTTCGCCGTTCAGCACCGGCACCAGGGCCATGGTGTCGAGCCGGTTGAGCAGGCCATCGTCGTCCCAGGTGCCCTGGTCGCGGTACATCTGCGCTTCGACCAGCGCATTGCGCACCGTGGCATAGACCGAGGTGCGGCTGCCCCCCGCCAACCGCGCCCCGCGTTCGCCCATCTCGACGAACTGGAACGCGCGTCGCGCGCGCACCGCGTCGAAATCGGCGCCGAGGTCGATCAAGGCGCCTTGCCCGCCGAACACCGACGAGCTGGAATTCGGCGTCACGCTGGCGCGCGTCACCCCGCCCGCGCGGCTGATCGCCACGTCCTGCGCCAAGGGGTTGATCGCGGGCGATACGTCGAGCGCCGCGCCGAAGGGCGAATCGTCAGCATCGACATCGTTGCTTTCGGATACCGCGTCGACATCGACCAGCCCGAGGTTCGTGATCGAGGCGAAGATTCCGGGGCTGACCCACATGCCGCTACCGTCGATCGTCGCCATGCCCGCAGGCACGGCCACGCCAGCGCCTGCGGCAGTCACCCGGCCGCCGCGCACCACCACGGTGGCGTGCTCGACGGGCGCGCTGCCGTCGCCCAGGGCAACGGTGGCATTGGAGATGACAACGTCCTGCGCGGCGGCAGGAAGGGCTACTGCGGCCAGAGCCGCGCCGATCAGGAAGCGGGCGCTCACTTGGTGTCTCCTTCGCCGGGCTGGCCTAGCTCGAAGTCGCTCACCGGGCGACGGTCAGGATCGTGCATGTTGTACATCACCGCGCCGTCGATCCAGACCATCTCGGGCCGCGAGTAGACCGACAGCGGATCGCCGTTCCACAGCACCACGTCGGCCATCTTCCCCTGCACCAGGCTGCCGGTCCACTGGTCGATCCCCATGGCGCGCGCAGCGTTGAGGGTGAACCAGCTGATCACCTCGGCATCGGGAATGTCGATGCCCATGCGGCGACCGTCAGCCTGCGCCTTGGCAGCTTCCTGGTTGAGGCGCTGGATGCCGTTCTCGTCGTCGGAGTGGATCACCACGCAGGCACCGGCCTGGTGGATCAGCGCGGCGTTTTCGGGGATGGCGTCGTAGGCTTCCATCTTGAAGCCGTACCAGTCCGCCCAGACCGCGCTGCACACGTCGTGTTCGCGCAGCAGGTCTGCGATCTTGTAGCTTTCCACCGCGTGGTGGAAGGCGCTGACATGGTAGCCGAACTCGTCAGCCATATCGAGCACCTGCGCCATCTCGTCGGCGCGGTAGCAGTGGTTCTGCACCAGGATCTCGCCGCGCAGCACGCCTGCCAGCGTTTCCATGGCGAGGTTCCGGTCAGGGTTCTCCTGCGCCATGTAGTCCTGCGCTTCGAGCCAGGTCTCGCGATTGACCGCGAAGTTGCCCATGCGCGTGCTCGGCATCCGTCCGCGACTGCCGTAGACGCGCTTGGGGTTTTCGCCGCAGGCCATCTTCAGGCTGTAGGGTGCGCCGGGGAACTTCATCCCCTGCACCGTCAGGCTGGGTACGTTCTTGAGCGTGACCGAGCGCCCGCCCATCAGGTTGGCCGATCCGGGCAGGATTTGCAGCGTGGTGACGCCGCCGTTCACCAGCGCGCGGGAAAAGCCCGGATCCTGCGGCCAGACCGAGTGTTCGGCCCAGACTTCGGGCGTGGTGGGATCGGTCGCTTCGTTGCCGTCCGAATGGGCATCCACCGATGGCGTGGGATAGTCACCCAGGTGCGAGTGGATGTCGATCACCCCCGGCGTGACGAAGCGGCCGGTGCCGTCGATGCGGGTGTAGCCGTCGGGGATCGTCAGGCTGGCATCACCGATCGCCACCACTTCGCCTTCGGCAAACAGCACCACGCCGTTGTCGATCTGCCCGCCCGCGCCATCGTAGATCGTCGCGCCGACGATGGCGGTGGGTACGCCGGGATAGCGGTGGTAGGTCGAGGGGTAGGGATTGGTGAAATCGCTGTCGTCATGCGATGACGCGCTGGCGACCGAATGCCCGCCGCTGGCGGTGGTGCAGCTGGCCAGGGCCAGCGTGGCGGCGGTGAGGAGGAAGGCGGCGGGGCCGCCCTTGCGCATAAGACGACCCATTGCCCTGTTTACCCCTGTCCGGTTGTTGCGGGATGCACGCCGGCGGCCTGCGGCTCGGCGACTTCGCTTTCGCCAGCGAGATCGTCGTCACGCAGCGTGTCGAGGTGCATCAGTTTCTTGATCAGCGGGCTGATGACGATCACCGCCACGCCCACGCCCACCGAGATCCAGCCGATCTGGCTGTAGACGGCGAGCACGGTTTCCTTGCCCGCGCCTTCGCCCGATGCCGCTTCCGAACCGGTGGCGGCAGCGATCAGTCCGGCGACGAAGTTGCCGGTAGCCGAAGCGAAGAACCAGGTCCCCATGATCAGCGATGCCATGTGCGCCGGGGCCAGCCGGTTCATGGCCGACAGGCCCACCGGGCTGAGGCACAGCTCGCCCGTGGTGTGCAACAGGTAGATCAGGAAGACGAACAGCACCGGGGTCATGGCTTCCATGCCCACGGCTTCGGCACCCAGCACCAGCACCAGGAAGCCTGCACCCAACTGGATCAGCGCCAGGCCGAACTTTGCCGGGGTGGACGGTTCCAGCCCGCGGTTGCCCAGCCAGGTCCACAGCGTGGCGAACAGCGGGGCCAGCAGGATGATGTAGATCGGGTTGATCGACTGGAAGATCGAGGCCGAGACGCCCGCCCGGTCGACATAGCGATCGGTATAGAGGTTGAGGCTGGACCCGGCCTGTTCGAACAGCGCCCAGAACAGGATCGAACCGATGATCAGGAACATGGCGGCGAAGATGCGATCGCGGTCATGCCCGCCCATCTTGATCGCCTGCCAGATCACGTAGGCCACCAGCAGCCCGCCGAACACGCCCAGGATCGAGCCCACCACGGCCTGGTTCTGCACCAGCCACCAGGTAATGGCCACGGCGACGAAGCCGACGAGGTAGATGAACCATTCGAACTTCATGCCCATGTAGGGGGCGGCCAGCTTTTCCGGCACGGCGCTTTCGCCCTTGCCCTGGAGCAGCGGCTTGAACGCGATGAACACGATCAGGCCCAGCAACATGCCCACGCCGGCAGCGCCGAAGCCGTAGGCCCAGCCGTAGGTCTGGCCAAGGTAGCCGGCGATGATCGTGCCCACCGCCGCGCCCACGTTAATGCCCATGTAGAAGATGGTGTAGGCGCCGTCGCGGCGCACGTCGGTGCGCGGGTAGAGCTGGCCGACGATCACCGAGATGTTCGCCTTGAGGAAGCCCGAGCCGACGATGATGAAGGCAAGCGCCGCCCAGAACACGTTGATCATCGGGTTGTCCTGCCCGCTGGCGGCATCGCCTTCGAAGGCCATCAGGAAGTGGCCCATGGTCAGCAGCACGGCGCCGAACAGCACCGCCTTGCGCTGGCCCAGATACCGGTCTGCCAGGTAACCGCCCAGCACCGGGGCGATATAGACCAGCGCGGTATAGGCGCCGTAGATCACGCTCGCCTTCTCGTCGTTGAACAGCCAGTGCTGGGTCAGGTAGAAGATCAGCAGCGCACGCATGCCGTAGTAGGAGAAGCGTTCCCACATCTCGGCAAAGAACAGCACGAACAGGCCCTTGGGGTGTCCGGCGAATTCCGCCTTGGGCGAGGTGACGATGGCGCCGCCTGCGATCAGCAGCAGGACAAGGAATGTTGCGGCGATGGCAACGATGATTTCTTCTAGCGACACTGAACGGTGCTCCCCGTGCGGTGCCTGGCGCACCTGTTGTCTGGACAAGCGCACACCCTAGCAAGTCATTCGCATCTGTGAAGCCATGAAGTTGCAGCCGAAACCGCCTTTTCCGGGCTTTGCCTCCTTGACCTGACCCGCTGTATTATGGCACTCACTCACCCATGGCCGATACCCGTCCCGTCTACCTGCGCCTGCGCGAACAGATTGCCGCTGCGATCATCGAGGGGCGCTATGGCGAGGGCGAGATGCTGCCTTCGGTGCGCGCTTTCGCTGCCGAGCAGGGGGCAAATCCGCTCACCGTGGCCAAGGCTTACCAGCAATTCCAGGCCGATGGGCTGATCCGCGTGCAGCGCGGAGTGGGCATGTTCGTGCGCGAAGGCGCTGCGGATGCGCTGCGCCGGGCAGAGCGCGACATGTTCCTGCGCGAGGAATGGCCCGCAATCCGTGAACGGATGGAACGCCTGGGGCTGAGCGCCGCCGACTTGCTCGATCACGCCTGATCAGAAATAATCGTTATGTGATGGCACAATCTGCGCATGTTCATTGCGCCGAGGTTACCTTTCTGGCAGGTTGCCCCCGCCTCGAGCGCAAGGGTCGGCGCCGGGGCTGAAGGCAATCCGCTTCGCACCCGGATGCCACCATCCTTGGGGGAACATAAATGATAAGGTCCGAACTTCTCCAGGTCCTTGCCGCGGAAAATCCTGATCTGCGTGCAGAGGAAATTGAACAGGTCGTGGATATCTTCTTCGACGAAATCACCCAGCGGCTGGCCGAGGGCGGGCGTGTGGAGCTGCGCGGCTTCGGCACCTTCTCCACGCGTGAGCGCGATGCCCGCGTGGGCCGCAATCCGCGCACCGGCTCGTCGGTGGACGTGCCGGCGAAACGGGTACCCTATTTCAAGCCGGGCAAGGAAATGCGCGAACGGCTCAACGCCGACTGATCGCCGCCTTGCCTGCGGGCAAGCAAAAGGGGCGCGGCTCAATACGATCCGCGCCCCTTTTGTCGTGCCCTGTGCCAGGCTGGTGAGGCCCCCGCCGAAGCGGGGGCCGGAACCGGTCAGAAGCGGCGTTCGACCGACAGCGACCAGGTGCGCGGCATGCCGGGAACACCGGTGACCACACCCAGGGCGTTCGACGCCACGTCGCTGCGCGACAGGAAGTAGTACTTGTCGAACAGGTTCTGCACTTCCAGCGCCACCCGCCAGTTGTCGTCGGCGGTGGTGTAGCTCAGCCGGGCATTGCCCAGGAAGCGGCCATCGACCCGCGCCCACGAGGTGTTTTCGGCGTTGGTATAGACCGAGCTCTGGTACGACCCGTCGAAGCGGGCGCTGAGCGTGCCGGCGTCCATCTCGTGATCGTACTGGATGCCGAACGAGTAGGTGAGTTCGGGCGTGTACGGCGTGATGTTGTTGCCGTTGATCGCCGTACCCAGCAGGTTGCCGGCGGCATCGGTCGCAGTGGTGTACTCAAAATCGAGCACCGCGATGCTGCCGTCGATCGACAGGCCCTCGACCGGGAAGAACTGCACTTCCAGTTCGAGACCCTGCACGTCGGCCGAACCGATGTTCTCAGGCCGCAGGCACGGCGAGGGAAGGCTCGATTCGGGGCAGATCTGCTTGCCCAGGATGATGTTGCTGTACGAGTTGAAGAAGGCCGCACCGTTCAGGCGCAAGCGGCGATCCCACAGGTCGGCCTTGAAGCCGACTTCGTAGGTGGTCAGCGTTTCCGGATTGAACGGCAGCGCCTGGTCGGAAACGAACGGACGCGGGTTCACGCCGCCGCCCTTGAACCCGGTCGACAGCGATGCGTAGACCATGAAGGCGTCCGAGAAGCGGTAGTTGCCGACGAGGCGATAGTCGAAACGATCGCCCTGGAACGCGCCGGGAATGCCGAACAGGCCGGACAGGATGCAGTTCGGCTGCGAGAACACGCCACCGTTGGGATCGACGAAACAGCCGAAGCCATCGGGAATGGTGCCATCCGGGTTCGAACGGTAGTAGGTGTAGACCTTGCGGTCACGCGTGTAGCGCAGGCCGCCCGTCAGGCTGAATTCTTCCGTCGGGTGCAAGGTGATCGTGCCGAACACCGCCTTGGTGGTGCTGGGCGTGGTGTCCGGACCATGGATGAAGTCGATGGTCGGGTTCACGTAGTTCAGGTCCACCCGCGCGGTGTATTCGCCGTTCTGGTGGAGGTAGTAGCCACCCACGGTGCCTTCCAGCAGGCCATCGGCCACTTCGAAGTTCAGGCGGATTTCGGAGCTGTAGGCTTCGTGGTCCAGCTGGTTGTCGAGCTGCGCGATCGGGATCGGCGTGGCGTCCTGGTCCTGCCCCCACTTGGAGGTATAGGTGCGGTAGCTGCCGATATAGACGAATTGCAGGTTGTCGTTGAAATCGTAGGTCAGGTTGCCGTGGATGCCCCAGCCTTCGAATTCGGTGATCGGCAAGGCGAAATAGGGCTTGTAGGGCGCCTGCGGGTTGGTCGCCATGCCATCCATGAAGTTCGAATAGCTGACGTAGCGTGCATCATGCCCATCGATGCGACCGTTCACGTTGGCGGTATCGCAGCTGTAGGGGCCTGACGGCACGAAGCGGCAATCGGACGTCACCGCATTGCCATCGGTTCCCATCAGCCACGGGATCGCCGTGAAGGTGTTGCTGAGCGAGGTCGACGGATTGTGCGAGAACGGATCGAACAGTTCCGAAGACACGCCTGCCGGGGTCGAAGCGCCCGCCGCGATCAGCACGGTCGGCACGGCTTCGGAATTCTCACGGGTGTAGTCGCCCGAGATGTTGATCTCCAGCTGGTCGCTGGCTTCCCAGCGCAGCGCCACGCGGCCCGCCACGATGCTTTCGCCGCCCATGCTCTCGTAGTTGGCATTGCCGCGACCGCGGGCATTGTTCGACGGCACGTTGTCGTTGTGCAGCACGCCGTAGTCGAGCATCGAGACGTAGCCGTCGCGGCTGCGGCTCATGCCCGAGATGCGCACCGCCAGGTTATCCGCGATGCCGAAGTCGGCCATGCCACGCAGCGACACCATGTCGTAGGAGCCGTATTCGACGCGGAACGAGCCCGAGTTGTCGCCTTGCGGGCGAGCCGAGAACAGGCGGATCGAACCACCGATCGAGTTCTTGCCTGCCAGCGTGCCTTGCGGGCCGCGCAGCACCTCGATCCGGTCAAGGTCCATCAGTTCGAGCAGCGAGCTGGACAGGGTGGGGATGTAGACGTCGTCGACGTAGATACCCACGCCCGGATCGAGCGCGTAGTTGAAGTCGACCTGGCCGACGCCGCGGATGAAGGCGATGAGGCCCGAACCGCCGTTCTGCGGCTGCGGCCGCAGCGACACGTTCGGTGCCTGGTTGGCGACCTGTTCGATGCTGGTCTGGCCGCGCGCGTCGAGCATTTCGGCGTTCACCGCGGTGATCGCGATCGGCGTATCTTGCAGGTTGGCTTCACGGAATTCGGCAGTCACCACGATGGTGTTGGTGGTGGAGCGACCCTCGGACTCGTCGGTGTTGTCCTGCGCGAACGCCGGGGCGCTCAGGCAGGTGGCAATGGCCAGCGACGACACGACGCTGAGCTTGGCTAGTTTCATCTGGCATCCTCCCTAGGCAAGGCCACCCGTTTGGGTTGGCCTGCAAATGCATTGTTGCCCTTCCGCCCCTTTTGCCGGGCGATAAGGACTGCGTGTCGAGGATGAATCAGGGGTCACCACTGCCGCAAGGGCATTGGTGGCATCGTTTCTCCTCTCCACTTGCCGTTCTACTATCACGTTCGTTACGATCAAGGCGATTGCGCATGAATCCAATCTTGAGGGCGCGTTTGTCGCAATCAAGCAACAGTGGCGTGGCTGCACACCATCGTTTCGTTCCGCTCGACGGACAGCCAGCGCCGCGTCTATGCAGTCTGCAAGGAGCCGGCAAAGTCGGCCGCAGGAAGAGGTGCCAGCGCCATGCATTCCAGCCAGACCGTCCAATGCGATGTCGAGGCCACGATCCGCTACGTGGTGCGCGGCGAGAAGGCGACCTTCTACGCCGGTGAGCGCGACCGCAGCTACTGGCCGGGCGAGGACCACCGCGTCACCGTGCACGACATGCGGCCCGAAGCGGACCGGCTGGCCTTCGATCGCAACGGTTTCGTGCTGGTCGACGAGACTTCGCCCGTTGCCGACTATGGCGATCCGGACCAGCTGGCGGCCTATTGCCGCTATTGCGAGAACACCGTCCAGCGACTGACGGGCGCGGCGAAGGTCGTCAGCTTTGGCGCGATCCGGCGCACCAATGCCAGCGGCACCCACGGTCATAACCAGCCCGCCAACGGCGCCCATGTCGATTACGGCGCGCGTACCCTGGCGGACTATACGCGCCTGCTGCTGGGTGAAGAGGAAGCCGGGCGGCGGCTGGGCAAGCGGCACATGCTGCTGAACCTGTGGCGACCGATCACCATGGTCGAAAGCGCGCCGCTGGCCCTGTGCGATGCCAGCACGGTCAGGCGCGAAGACCTGTTCGACAGCGAAGTGGTGGGTGGCCTTGGCGGGCTCGATTTCTCGCTCTGGGGCTACAACCTCGCCTTCCGGCCAGATCATCGCTGGCTGTGGGTGCCGCACATGTGCCCATGGGAAATGTTCGTGTTCAAGCTGTTCGACAGCGATCCCGATGCAGTGCAGTTCACCGCCCACACCGCCTTCGAGGATCCCAATACCCCGCCCGATGCCGCCCCGCGCCAGTCGATCGAGCTGCGGACCATGGCCTATTTCGATTGAGCTTGTCGGGATACCGATCCCTCGCCTACGCTAACGCTCGTTAGAGTCGCACAGACTCAACATGGGAGAGCTGGCCGGTGGCAATCGTCGATTGGACGCACGAGGTTGATGCGCGTGGCGGGGTCTATTCCCTGCGCGGCCGGATCGACGAAGCCTTCCTGCCCGTTGCCCACGCCTTTGCCGAGAACTTCCGCGTCGAGGAGGAGCTGGGGGCGGGCTGTTCGGTGGTGATCGACGGGCAGACCGTGGTCGACCTGTGGGGCGGCTGGGCCAGAAACGACCCTGGCGCGGATCGCTCGCATCCATGGGACGAGCATTCCACGGTCTGCATGATGAGCGTGGCCAAGGGCGTGACCGGCATCGCCTTTAACATGCTGGCCGATCGCGGGCTGGTCGATTTCGACGCGCCGGTAGCGACCTACTGGCCCGAATTCGCGCAGGCCGGGAAGGGCGGCATCACCGTCCGCATGGTGCTCGATCACACGGCGGCGATCCCGGTGCTCACCACCGACACGATGTATCCCGGCGGTTTCTACGACTTCGCGGCCTATGTCCGCGCGCTGGAAGTGCAGGAGCCGCTGTGGCAGCCCGGCACCCGTGCGGCCTACCACGTCCACAACCAGGGTTTCCTGCTGGGCGAGATCATGCGCCGGGTGACCGGCATGACCGTGGGGCCGTTCCTGCGCCAGAACGTGACCGGGCCGCTCCACGCCGAATACTACATCGGCGGCATGAGCGCGGCGGAACAGGGCCACGTTGCGGAAGTCCTGCCCAACACCGGCGCGCGGCTGTTCGCGGCGAAGGACCAGTCTGTACCGGCGAAACCGACCACGCCTGAAGGCTGGCAGGACGGCTCCGTGCTGCGCAGCTTTGCCTTCCTGCAAAATCCCGCCGAGCCGTGGCACACCACGATGAACGCGCCCAGGTGGCGCGAGATCGAGATCGCCAGCGGATCGGGCCACGGCAACGCGCGCGGGGTGGCGCGCATCTATGGCGCGGCCACGGGGGTGGTGGACGGCGTGGACCTGCTGTCCGACGCCCAGCTGGAGGCGATGATCACCGAAAGCCACAACCAGGACGAGCTCTTGCAGGATCGCCCCTATCACCAGGCCATGGGGGTGCTGCTCAACACTCCGCAGGCTGTCTACATGGGCCCGAACATGCGCAGCTTCGGCCACCACGGCCTGGGCGGATCGATCGGCTTTGGCGATCCCGATGCCCGGCTGGGCTTCTCCTACTGCTGCAACCAGATGCACGCCGTGGGCGACAACGGCCCGCGCGCCCGTCGCCTGATCGACGCCACCTACTCCTGCCTTTGAAGGGAACGACCATGGACAAGGAATTGCACGATAAAGGCATGAAGATCCGCCGCGAGGTGCTGGGCGACGCCTATGTCGACAAGGCGACGGCCAGTCCCAATCCCTTCAACGCCCCCTTGCAGGAACTGGTCGCCACCTATTGCTGGGGCTGGACCTGGGGCCGCGAGGAAGAACTGTGCCGCCGCGATCGCAGTCTGATCAACCTCGCCATGATCGCCACGCTGGGCCGCAACCACGAGCTCAAGCTGCACACCCGCGGCGCACTCAACAATGGCCTCAGCCGCGAGGAAATCCGCGAGGTGCTGTTGCAGGTGGGCGTCTACGCCGGGATCCCGGCGGCGGTGGACAGCTTCCGCGTGGTCAACGAAGCCTTTGCCGAGATCGACGCCGAAGGGGCCGAATGATGGACGCCAAAGGTCTACATGATGGCCAGCGCCTCGCCATCGAACTGGCCTGCGGCAAGCTGCCCCTGCTGTTCGCGAAATTTGCCGACGAGGGCGATTCCGATGCCATGGGCCAGCTGTTCACCCCCGATTGCGTGTTCTCGCGCCCGTTCCAGCCCGATTGGACATTCCACGGCCGCGCGGCGGTGGAGGGGATCTTCCGCAACCGCCCGCCGATCCTGGTGCGGCACGTGGTCACCAACGTGCTGGTGGAAGCGATCAGCGAGACGCGGGCGCGCGGCACCAATTACCTGACCATGCTGTCCAGCCACAAGAGCGTGCAGCCGCCGCAGGAAGCAGGCGCGCTCTATGTCGGCGGGTTCGAGGACGAATATGTGCTCGACCAGTCGGTTCCCGGCGGCGTGTGGCGATTCAGCAAACGCGCCGGAATGGTGGCGCTGCACCTTGGCGGCACCATGCCGGTGATCCCGCCACCCAGCGATGAGATGAGAGGACTTGCCTGATGGTGACTGCCGCAAATGCCGACGAGCAGCTGGTGCTCGATTTCTTCGATGTGCTGTCTTCCGGCGACCTGGAAGAACTGCGCCGCTTCTACCACGACCAGAGCGTGTGGGAGCCCAAGGTGAAGGACATTGCCGGAGCGGGGTGCCACGTGGGCATGGACATCATCGACAAGTTCCTCGCCCCGGTGCGCGGCATGTTCAATCCGGGCGATCCCAAGGTCCATGTGCACACCATGTTCAGCAGGGATGGCTTGGTCTGTGTGGAGAGCAATTCCACTGGCGGGCTGCCCGACGGCAAGACCTACGACAACGACTATTGCTGGGTGTTCGAGGTGTCGAACGGCAAGATCGACCGGATGCGCGAGTACATGGATTCGTACTATACCGCGCGCCTGTTCGGCTGGACGTCCTGAGCCGTGCGCTTCGCCGGACAACCGATCCTGATTTCAGGTGCCGGTCGAGGGCTGGGCGAAGGCATCGCCATGCGGCTTGCCTCCGAGGGCGCGATTGTCGGGATTGCCGACGTAAACGGCGAGTCTGCGCTGGCCGTGGCCGAGGCGATCCTCGAACAGGGCGGCAGGGCCTTCAGCTACGGCGCCGATTGCGGCAATCGCGCCGAATTCATGCAGGTGGCGGAGGACTTTGCCGAGGAAGCCGGGCCATTGCGCGCGGTGGTCAACAATGCCTCGGTGCTGGTCTACGAACCGATCGAGGCGGTGACCGAGGAGACGCTTGACCGGATGCTTTCTGCGGGCCTCAAGTCGGTGTTCTGGGGAGTGCAGGCTTTCCTCGCCCACCGCGACGAGACTGCGCCGGGCAACATTCTCAATTATTCCAGCCCGGTCGCCTATCGCGGGCGGCCCAATACCGGGGCCTATACCACCATCAAGGCGGGCATAGCGGGGTTGACCAAGGTGCTGGCGGGCGAATTGGGCCCGCGCGGCATCCGCGTGAATGCCATGGCGCCCGGATCGGTGCCGACACCCGCGACCCAGGGCTTCGTCACTGCCGAACAATACGAGCAGCGGGCGAAGGCCATCCCGCTGCGGCGCAACGGCACCGTGCAGGATGTCGCCAGCGCGGCGGCCTTCCTGCTGTCGGACGAGGCGGCATTCATCAACGGGGCCATGCTCGCCGTCGACGGCGGCATCATTGCGGCGGGGTAGCAGATGACGGCAGTGTGGCATGACCGGCTCGATCACCTGAAAGCCACCATCGAGGACGACGTGGCGCGCGGCCTTTATTACGGCGCCGTGCTGAAGGTGGGACGCGGCGGGATCGTGGTGTTCGACGAGGCCATCGGCCACGCCTATGCAGCCCGGAAGCGGCCCTTGCGCAAGGACGATGTCTTCAGCCTGTTCTCGGTCACCAAGGCGTTCACCAACGTGCTGGTGATGAAGTCGATCGAGCTCGGCCGCTTCCAGCTGACCACCAAGGTGAAGGACGTGCTGCCGGAATTCACCCGCGCCCCGCGCGAGGATGCGACCTTCTACCACCTGCTGACCCACACCGCCGGGATGCCGGGCGTGTGGACGCCCCGGCCGGGCATGTATCTCGACCGGCTGTCCGAACTCTACGAAGCCAGCATTGCCGAAGTGCACGGCGAAGTGCCGCCGGGCACGCGCTGCGACTATTCGCCGCTGGTCAACCATGTGCTGATGGGTACCGCGCTGGTGCGCACCGATCCCAAGGGGCGCAATTTCCAGACGCTGCTGGCCGAAGACCTGTTCCAGCCGCTGGGGATGCACGACACCTCGATGGGCCTGCGCGCGGATCTCGATGCGCGCCACGTCCGGCCGGACATGCGCGGGACCGTGCCGATCCAGCACCTCAGCCGCACCATCGAGGGCGATCACGCGCTGTTCGAAGACCCCGATGTGGAAGCCCCGCACGTCGGCTGCGCCAGCACGGCGGGCGACCTGTGGCGCTTTGCCGAGATGCTGCGGCGCGAGGGTGAGCTTGACGGCGTGCGCATTCTCTCGCCCCGCATGATCCGCCTCGCCCGCCAGGTGCATACCGGGCAGATGGTCAACCAGCTGTACGAGCGGGTGGCGATCAACGCGGGCTGGCAGGTGCCGCCCGCCAACCAGGGCATCGGCTTCCAGGTGCGCGGAACCGGAGTGTTCCACCACCTGTTCGGCCAGCTCTCCAGCCCGGAAACCTTCGGCAACTACGGCGCGGGCAGCACCATGTTCTGTGTCGATCCCGAAGCGGACCTGTCGTTCAGTTTCCTCAGCGCCGGGGTGATGACGCAGGCCGCCAATATCGAGCGCATGGGGCGGCTGACCGACATCGCGCTTTCGGCCTGCTTGTAAGGACTACCAATGGCAGACGCAGATATCATCGTCATCGGTTCGGGCCACAACGGGCTGGTGGCCGCCGCTTACCTCGCGGTGGCGGGCAAGCGCGTGCTCGTGCTCGAACGCAATGCCTGGCATGGCGGCGGCGTGGTGAGCCGCGAGCTGACGCTGCCCGGCTTCACGCACGACCAGCATTCGATGAGCCACATCTTCATCCAGGGCAATCCGCTGCTGGAGAACGACGACCTCGGGCTGAAGCGCAAGTACGGCCTGCGCTATGTCTTCCCCGAAGTGCCGATGATGAGCGTGTGGGAGGATGGCTCCACCTTGCCGCTGCACCGCGATCCGGCGAAGAGTGCCGAGGCCATCGCGATGTTCAGCCAGAAGGACGCACAGACCTTCCTCGACATGAGCCGCCAGGCCGCCATGTGGCTGCCGATGATCCAGGCCGGGCTCTATTCGCCGCCGATGCCGGTCGGCGCCTCGACCGCGATGATGGACCAGAGCCCCGAAGGCCGCGAGATCATGCGCACCATGGGCATGAGCACCTTCGACCTGATGGAAGAGCTGTTCGAACACGAAAAGGTGAAGGCGCACTTCGGCCGCGTGGCAGGCGAGAACCTCGTCAGCCCGGACGAGAAGGCCACCGGGATCGGGGCCTATGTCTTCCTCGGTTTCCTCGAGAAGTACGGCTTCGGCGTGGCCCTGGGCGGTTCGGGATCGCTTACCAATGCGCTGATCGCCTGTATCGAGGACCACGGCGGCGCGGTGCGTGCTTCCGCGCCTGTGCGCGAGGTGACCACCAGCGGCGGGCGTGCCACGGGCGTGGTGCTCGATAGCGGAGACATGCTGACCGCCGCCGAAGGCGTGATCGGCGCGCTGCACCCGCACGTGCTGCCCGACATGGTCGACGGCCTGCCTGCTGACGTTGCCCGCCGGGCAAAGCGCACGCATATCACTGATGCCGCCTGTTTCACGGTTCACGCTGCGCTGAATGGTCCGTTGAAGTTCAAGGCCAGAAATGCTGACGGAAGCGACCTGTCGGCAGTCATGTACGAGCTGATGCCCGCCCGATACGAGGACATGCGCCGCGCTTTCGACGAGCTGCGCTATGGCCAGATGAGTCCCACCCCGCTGGTGGGCGTGGGCCAGCTGACCCAGCACGATCCCAGCCGCTGCCCCGAAGGCAAGGCGATCTTCCACGCCTGGGACTATGTCCCCTATGCCCGGCCCGACGGGCGCAGCTGGGACGAAGCAAAGAACGCGTTTGCCGAGAGCATGATCGCGCAGATGGGCAACTACATCGACCAGATCGAGGTGCTGCAATTCCATTGCGACAGCCCTGTCGACATGGAGCGTACCAGCCCCAGCTTCCTGCGCGGCGACCTGCACGGCATTGCCACCACCACTTACCAGTCGGGCAGCCACCGCCCGACGCCGGACCTTGGCCAGTATACCGTGCCGGGGGTCGAGCGCCTCTACCTCGTCGGGCCGTTCCAGCATCCGGGCGGCGGGGTGTTCGGCGCGGGCCGCGCCACGGCCATGGTGATGGCCGAAGATATCGGGATCGACTTCGACAGGATCAGGGTGAACTGACATGACCAGGCGACACGAAGGATCGAGCGTAATCGTTACCGGCGCGGCGGGCGCAATCGGCTTTGCCACTTGCGAAATTCTCGCCCGCGAAGGGGCCGAGCTGCTGATGGTCGACATTGCCGCGGATCGGTTGCTGGCACGCGCCTGCGAACTCACCGCGCAAGGCTATCGCGTGGTCGCCCATCCCGCCGATTGCGCCGACGAGATCGAGGTGCGCGACTATGCCGAAACCGCGATGGCCAGCTTCGGCAAGATCGACGGCTTCTTCAACAACGCCGGGATCGAAGGCGACCTGGCGCCGACGCACGAATACTCGATAGAGATGTTCGACAAGATCATCCGGGTGAACCTGCGCAGCATGTTCCTTGGCCTGCGCTTCGTGCTCCCCTTCATGGTCGCCGCAGGCAAGGGCGCGGTGGTGAACACCGCCAGCATTGGTTCGGAACGCGGGCTTGCGGGCGCCTGCGCCTACAATGCCGCCAAGCACGGCGCGGTGGGGCTGACGCGCACGGCGGCGAGCGAAGTGGCGCAGATGGGCGTGCGGGTGAACTGCGTGATGCCCGGCGTGATCGAGACCCCGCTGCTGGTGGGGATGCTGGAACAGATGTTCGATTCGGTCGAGGAAGGCATGGCAAAGCTGGGCCAGGTCGCCACCCTGAACCGCGTGGGCCAGCCGCGTGAAGTGGGCGATGTGGTCAGCTTCCTGCTCTCGGACGAGGCAAGCTACGTCAACGGCGCCAAGTGGGAGATCGACGGCGGCGCGCTGGCGACGATCCGCAATGACGTGTGAGCCATGGACGCCCGCGTCACAACGAGGCTGGAGGAGCGGTCTGGATGAAACCGAGCAGCATTTCCCATGCGGCGCTGGCCGCTGTTGCCCTTGCCGCGGCAAGTCCGGCGAATGCGCAGGACGCGGTGCGCCTCCAGCCGGTCACGTCATGGTCGCTCGACTACGCACAGGACAGCTGCCGCCTGATCCGTACCTTCGGCACCGGCAACCAGCAGGTCACGCTGGGCCTTACCGCCTATGCTCCGGGCGGGATGTTCTTCCTGTCTGCTGCGGGGGAGCTGACCCGTGTCACGCGCCGGGCCGAAAATGTCACCGTGGCGCTCGATGCCGTCGAGTCTTTCGATGCGCGATACCTGCAAGTGGATTTTGACGGCACGCCGGGCCTGCTCGTTACCAATGCCATTACCATGGGCCGTCCTCCCGAAGGCGTGATGCAGGCCATGCGTGATGGCCGCCCGATTGAATCCTTCTCCGATCCCGCCGTAGAGGCGCAGGTGCAGTCGATCGGTATCGTCGACGGGCTGGAGCACGAATTCATCGCGGAAACCGGCAGTATGCAGGCGCCGATGGCGGCGTTGATGGAATGTACGCGCGAACTGGTTACGCATTGGGATATCGACCAGGCCGCCAATGCGGCGCTCACCCGCACCGCGCGACCTGCCACGATTCCCTGGCGCTGGCTCGAGATGCGCGACCTGCCGCGATCCATGCGGCAGCCCATGATCGTCAACTATCGGCTGATCGTGGATAGGCAGGGGCGGGTGGCCGACTGCCATATCGCCGGGACCGACGAGTCATCCGAATTCGCCGCCATTGCCTGCGCCCGACTGGCCGAGAACGCCAGCTTCCTGCCTGCCGAGGGACCGGACGGCACGCCGGTGCAGTCCTATTTCGTCAGCTGGATCAACCTGGTCGACTAGATCCGCGAAACCACGAAGTTTGCTGCCATGCTGCCCCGGTTCGATGTGGCGGTGCAGGCCACGGTGGAGAGCGCATCGTTCGCATAATAGAGCTGGCACACCCCGCGCGCTTCCACCGTCCGCCCGCTGGACAGGGTGACCGACGTCACCGCCATCCGGTCGCCATCGAAGCTGCCGTTGAAGCGGGTGCGCGATTGCCAGCTGCGGTAGCCGAAGGCGATGTGGCCTTCCCCCACCACTGCCCGGTTGCAGGTGATGAGTTCCCCCGCTCCGGCGCGCTCTCGCACGGCCTCCGGATAGAGGCAGGTGCCGTCATAGGTGCCTTGCGGCAAGGCGTCGGCGGCATACTGGGCAGCCGCCAGCAGGAAGGCGAGGTGCAACATGGCGGGCAATATGCGCTGCCCGCGCAAGGGCGGCAATCGCGGTAACCATGAATCTGGCCGGGCGTCCCGTTCCGGGTCCGCTCAGGACCGGGCAAAGCGGTGCAGCACCTCGCCGCCCCAGCCCATGATCTCCTTGCGCGCGATCTTCCACTCGCCCGCTTCCTTCACCACCGTATCGCGCACGTGGCCGCACCAGTGGAGGAAGGGCGGTTCGGGCGGGCGGTTGATGGTCGCCCAGGCGTAGGACAGCGCCACCCAGCGATCGGCACGGCCCTCCGGGTCAGGCTCGAAGATGAGGTTGGCAAACAGGTGCTGGTGGCCGGGAAAGTCGGGCCGCTCATGAAAGCGCAGCACCAGCTTGCGAATCTCCTCACGGCCCTTGCGGTATTCGATCCCGCCCGGCCCTTCCTCGCGCGCTTCGCCGTCGGCGGCATAGCAATCGAGGTAGCCCTCGGTATCGCCGGTATCGAGCGCGCGGTAATAGCGGGCGAACAGTTCGCGGATGGCCAGTTCGTCTTCGACCGGGATGCGCGGCATCGGCTTTCTCCTCAGGTGGTTGCGGGTGCGTTCTGGCGGGCGACAATGCGCGGCGCCGTCTCGCGCAGGAACAGCGCGGCGATCCCGCCGACCACGGCCAGCGCCACCAGCAGCCAGCACACCGCTTCCAGCCCGTAGACATCGGACAGGCGGCCCGCCAGCGAGGGGGCGAGGACACCGCCGATGATCTCGCCCACGCCCATCACCACGCCCATCGCCGTGGCGGCCTGCTGCGGCGATACGCTCTCGTGCGGCACCGTGGCCATGAACGTCGGGAAAGTGCCGTTGAACATCCAGCCGACGAAGAAGATCATGCCCAGCACCACGGCCGGCCCGTCGAACCACAGCGCGCCCAGCGGCAGGATCACGCCAACCAGGGTGAACAGGCACATCACCGGGCGGCGGCCATAGATGTCGGAGAGCCAGGGGATGATGAAGCTGCACAGTGCGCTCGCCACGCCCAGCACCGCCATCAGCCCGGCGGCGGCGGTGTCGGCAATGCCGCGCAGCTGCACCAGCACCAGCGGCATGAAGCCCCAGGTCACCACCAGGTAGGCCACCAGCACCACCGCGATGAAGCTGCACACCAGCACGTTGCGGTTGGAGAGCACCTGCATCACCGGCGCGCGGTCGCCCGGCTGGCGCGGCGCGGGCGGAGGCAGCTTGCGCTCGATCACCAGCAGCCAGATCAGCAGGGCCGAGATAACCCCCGGCACTGCGGCGATGAAGAAGGCATGGCGCCAGCCCGATGCCAGCGCGATCGGCACCAGCACCAGCCGCGCGCCCAGCAGCATCAGGAAGCTGGTGGCGAGGCCCGAGAGCACCGAGCACAGCGCGAACAGCACGGTGCAGGCGATGATGATGACCTTGCGCCGCCCGGCCTTGTCCGACAGCCAGCCGACGAAGATCGCCGCCAGCGCCCAGGTCAGCGACAGCGCCGATCCCAGCAGGCCCACCTGGGTATAGCTCAGGCCCAGTTCGGGCTGGACATAGGGCATCAGGAAATTGAGCGCGTTGCGATCGAAGAACAGGATGCCGAAATTCAGGCACAGCAGCGCCACCAGCAGCACCTGGTAACGCGCAGGCGCGCTGCCGGGGACGTGGGGAGTTGCCTCGTTCAGGTTTCGCGCTCCGGATCGAGCCCGGCGGCCTCCTCCACCACCTTGGCGATGGCGGTGAAATCGGCCTGCGGACCTTCGCGTTCCAGCGTGCGTTCGAGATAGTCCGCCACGATCTGCCCCAGCGGCAGCGGCACGCCCGCCGCCTTGGCCTCGTCGAGCAGCAGCTTGGTGTCCTTGAGGCTGAGCGCAGCGGCAAAGCCGAAGTCGAAGGTGCGCGGCAAGACGCTCTTCGGCCACTTGTCGCGAGTGGCGGAGTTGATCCCGGTCGACTGGTTGAGCACCTGGATCATCCGTTCGGGATCGAGCCCCTGCTTGATCCCGAAGGCCATGCCCTCCGCCGTCACCCCGATGGCCACCGCGCCCAAGAGGTTGTTGACCAGCTTCATCGTCTGCCCGGCGCCCGGCGCATCTCCCATGTGGGTAGGCTTGCCCATTGCCTCCAGCATGGGGCGCACTTCGTCGAAGGCTGCCAGCGGCCCGCCGACCATGATCGAAATCGTTGCCTTTTCCGCGCCCGCGATGCCACCCGAGACGGGGGCGTCGAGGCAAGCCACATCGGGCAGCGCCGTGGCCAGTTCGGCGGCCAGCTGCGGGCCGCTGGTGGACAGGTCGCACACGATGCGCGGGTGGCGGATCGACGCAATGCCGCCAGCCCCCAGCACGGCCTCGCGCACAATGGCGGGCGTGGGCAGGCTGGTAAAGACCACGTCGCAGGTCTCGCCAAGCGCGGCGGCGCTACCCGCTGCCGTGGCACCCTTCGCAACCAATGCAGCGACGGCATCGGGCGAGATATCGTGCACCAGCAAGCGCCCGACTTGCGCCAGCAGGTTCGTCGCCATCGGCGCGCCCATGCGCCCCAGGCCGAGGAATCCGACGATCATGCCAATGCCTCCGCAATCGGGGTATGGGGCGCAAGGTCCACCCGCGCGATGTCGTTTGTGCCGGGGAAACAGGCCAGCACCAGCGGGTCATGCCCCGGAATAACGTGGTCGAGCGATCCGCCCGCAATGTTCAGCACCCGCTGCTGGGCAATGTGGTAGAACGTCTCGTCCACGAAGATCGGGAAAGGCACTTGCCGGGTGAGGTTGGCGTAGAGATGCGCCGCATCGCTGGCGAGCACCACGGCCCCGCGCGCCGTCTGGCACACCACCACTTGCAGCCCCGCCGTGTGGCCCGGCGCCAGCCGCAGCGAAATGCCCGGCGCGAACTCCGCATCGCCTTCGTGGAACACCACGCGATCGGCATAGAGCCGCTTCACCAGCTCGGCCACCGGCTCTCCGTCGAAGGGTGCGCGCACGTGGCGGTCGCACATGTGCCGCCCGGTGGCGAAGGCCATTTCGCTTTCCTGCACGTGGAAATGCGCGTTGGGGAACAGGTCCAGCGAACCGGCGTGATCGTAATGCAGGTGGGTGAGGATGACGTGCTCCACCAGCAGCGGATCGACCCCGGCATCGCGCAGGCCCTGCACCAGCGGCCGGGTGATCGTGCGCCCGCGCGCCATGGCTGCCAGCTCGCCAAACCCGGTATCCACCACCACGGGCGCTTCCCCGTCGCGGTGGATCGCCCAGACGTAGTAATCGAGCGGCATCGGCACATCGTGATCGTCCACCGGCGCGATGAAATTGTCCTGCGCGCGCCGTTCGTGCCGGGCGTAACGAATGGCCTGGATCTGCGTGACGGGGGCAGGATTCGTGCGCGAGTCCATGGTTAACTCAGGCGAACTTGAGCTTTACTGGCTGGCGGATCGGCCCGTGGCCGACCGTGGTCATCCACGGTTCGTAGTCGCCCGCGATGGCAAAGCTTGCCACTTCGCGCACCAGCGTGCCGAGAAATGCCTGCGCTTCGGTCTGCGCCAGCACGCGCCCCACGCAGCCGTGGACGCCGTAACCCCAGCCGAGCGAGTGCTTCGTATCGCGCTCGATATCGTAAGCCTCCGGATTGTCCCAGAAGCGCGGATCGCGATTGGCGGCGGCGAACATCAGCCCGCAACGGGTGCCTGCCGGGATGACGTAGTCGTCGATGGCAACATCGCGCGTGGTGATGCGGCCCGCCATGCGGCTGGGCGAATCCCAGCGCAGGCTCTCGTCGAAGGCATTGCGCAGCAGTTTCGGATCGGCGCGCAGCTTTTCGTACTGATCGGGGAACAAGGCCCAGGCGCGGATGGCATTGGCCATGGTGAGGTAGGTGGTATCGGCCCCGGCGCTGAGCACGGTCTGCAACAGCAGCTTGGCTTCGGCCATGGTCACCTGCCCGCGATCGGCGGCAGCGAAGATCGACTGGCCGATGCCGTTGGGTGACAGCGCGTGGCGATCGCAGGCTGTCTCCAGCCAGGCGATGACGGCGGAGAAATCGTGGTTCATCGCCTCGTCGAACAGTTCGCCCGGCGGGCCCATGGTGGCCCAGACCATCTGGCTGAAGCCGTGCATGTGCTGGCGCCCTTCCTTGGGCAGGCCCAGCACTTCGGGCAGCACTTCGAAGATATAGGCCTGGGTGATTTCGCCCACCGCGTCGATGGCTTCGCCTTCGCGTTGGCGCAGGCGAGCGACGAAGTCTTCCGCCGCTTGCTGGAACGTGGCCTTGGCCCCTTCCAGCGCGCGCGGGCTGAGCGCGTCGGAAATCACCTTGCGCACCTGCGTGTGGCGCGGCGGATCGTCGGTCAGCAGGATTTCCGGGCGCGGGCTGGCGGGATCGTGCCAGGGGCGGCTGGTGGAGGAGAAAGCCTGCCAGTCGAGCAGCCCCGCGCTGACGTGCTCGTGCCGCCCCAGCATCATGGTGCCATCGTGCAGCCGCACCACCGGCGCGAATTCGCGCAAGGCATCGTCCACCGCGCGGGCGTGGCGCACGGCATCGGGGGTGAAAATGTCGATCGGATAGTCGGGGATCGGCCTGGTCATAGCCCCAGCCCGTGGAACCAGGTCTCGCCGTCATCGGCGGTTTCGAAGTGTCCGGCGGTGGGTTCGAAGAAGTGCATCCCGATCACCATCGTTCCCGAATCCCGATACTTGTCGACGAAGGCTTGCCGGGTCGCAGCCCCGGCGGGCTTGTCCATGTCGAAGGTGGCATGGCGGCTGGGCATGGCGCACTGCATGGGGTGGTGCATCAGGTCGCCGGTCAGCACTGCGCGCTGACCCTGGCTGTCGATCACCACGTGGATGTGGCCTGGCGTGTGGCCGTGGCTGGGTTCGGCGCGCACGCCGGGGGCGACCTGGTGGTTGGCGTCGATGAAATCAGCCAGGCCCAAGGCCACGATGGGATCGACGCTTTCGACCATGTGGGTGTCCGAATGCACGCCGTCGTTACGGATCGTGTCCTGCCAGGCCGCATATTCGGTCTTGCCGAACAGGTAACGCGCATTGGGAAAGGTGGGCTTGTACTCGCCCGTCTCGGGACACTTGTAGGTGTTCCAGCCGACATGGTCGAAGTGCAGGTGGGTGCAGAACACCACGTCCACATGTTCGCGCGTCACGCCGAGGTGGCCAAGGTCTTCCAGGAAGCCTTCGGGCAGGTTGCAGAACACGTCGAAATCGCGCTGCCGCCCCGCGCCGATGCAGGTATCGACCACGATGGTGTGCGTCGGCGTCTGCAACAGGAAGCCCTGGAAGTTCATCCGCTGCCGCCCGTCGGGCGTGGCATAGTGCGGGTGCAGCCAGTCGAGCGCGATCACCTCTTCGGGGGTGGCGTCGGGCATGGTCATGTGCATGTCGTCCTGGAAATCCCAGATCTCGACCAGGCGGCTGATCTTTACCTCGCCCACCTGCCAGCTTCTGATGTGTTCCTTGGCCATTTTCCTGGGTTCCTACTTGTAGCGAGCGACGCTCTCGGGCGGCAATTCGGCGGCGGGCAGTTGGTCCTTGCCGAGGATGAAGTCGGCAGCGCGTTCACCGATCATCACGCAGGGGGCATTGGTATTGCCGCCGATCACGCTGGGCATCACGCTGGCATCGGCAATGCGCAGGCCGGCAATGCCTTTCACCCGCAATTGCGGGTCGACCACGGTCATGCCGTCTGCCGGATCGCCCATGCGGCAGGTGCCGACGGGGTGGTGCACGGTATAGCCCGTCTCGCGGATATAGGCGTCCCACTGGGCATCCTGCTGGCAATCCGGACCGGGGGCGACTTCGGTGCCGTGATACCTGGCGAAGGGCTGCGCGGCAAAGGCGCGGCGAGCGATCTTCAGCGCGCGGATCAGGGGGAGGATATCCTCCGGCTCCTTCAGCAGGTTGGGGTCGATCAGCGGGGCAGCATGGGGGTCGGCCGAGGCGAGCCGCACGGTGCCGCGGCTCTTGGGATAGAGGCCCACCGGGCTGATCGCATAGCCGTGGCCAAGCGGGAAGGGGACCCTGGGATTGGTCAGCCGCCTGGCGGGCTGGAACACGAACTGCACATCGGGCCGGGCCAGCCCCGGATCGGTGCGCAGGAAGGCCACGCTTTCGAACACGTTGCCCGCCAGCGGTCCCTTGCGGGTGAACAGGTATTGCAGGCCGTGCAGAATGTCGCGCGGCAGCACCTTCCAGCTGATGCCGTAGCTGGTGGGATCGCTCGTCTCCATGTGGATCGGGCTGGCGACATGGTCGTGATAGTTGGCGCCGACGCCGGGCAGGTCATGCGCCACCGCGATCCCGTGTTCGCGCAGGTGATCGCCGGGGCCCACGCCGCTGAGCATCAGGATCTGCGGGCTCTGCACCGCGCCTGCACTCAGCACCACCTCGCGCCGCGCGCCGATCACGCGGCCATCGGTCAGCGCGACACCGCTCGCCCTGCCGCCCTCGATCACGATCCGCGCCACGCGCGCCTGGGTCTGCACCTGCACATTACCGCGCGCGAGCGCGGGCTTGAGCATCTGTTGCCAGGTGCTCTGCCGTCGTCCGCCCCCGATCAACCCCTGTCGGCGGCCGTAGCCTTCGGGATCGGGGCCGTTGAAATCGGCGCAGGCAGGAAATTGCAGGTCGCCCAGCGAATCCATGAAGGCATGGTTCAGCGCATTGGGATTTTCGACCAGCTTGACGTTGATCGGCCCATCCTTGCCGTGAAACACGCTGGCGGGATGATCTTCGTTCCGCTCCGTCCGGGTGAAATAGGGCAGCACTTCACGGTATGACCAGCCCGCGCAGCCCATGTCGTGCCAGTCGTCGTAGTCGGTGGGGTGGCCGCGGAAATAGACCATGCCGTTGATCGCGCCCGATCCGCCCAGCACCCGCCCGCGCGGCACGCCGATCTGTCGCCCGGCCATGCCGGCTTGCGGCACGGTAGCGAAGCCCCAGTTGCTCGCCTTCAGGCCAATCGCGGCGGCGACGAAGCTGGGGACGTGGAAGAACGGATGGCTATCGTACCCGCCCGCTTCCAGCACGCAGGTGGTCGCGCCCGGCTGCTTTGCCAGCCGCGCGGCCACGGCAGCGCCGGACGAACCTGCGCCGATCACGAGGTAATCGAACTCTGCTGCGCTCATTGCGGCGCCTCTCCCTAACGATCGTTAGAGTGCGAGAGGCAGACGGCAAAGGCAAGTGGCAATCCGCTGCGGCTGCGGCTAGGCAGCCAGTGTTGCGGGCGTGGCGGAATGGTAGANNGCCGGGGACTTAAAATCCCCTGAGCTTTGCTCGTGCCGGTTCGAGTCCGGCCGCCCGTACGTATCCTGCCGCAGGATCGCCCCTGGCTACCTAGCGGCAATTATCAATTTCATAACCGCTATTCGATTATGCAGGGCCGTTCGAAGACAGGACTGGCCGGTGGGGACCGCTCGTCCGTAAACGATTGGGGTTCGCATGGGTGACGCTGTACGCCGCGAGGAAGAGCCGTTGCACGCTTCAGTGCCGCCCGTCGTCGCGCCGGTCGATCCCGAGCTGCGCGCTGCCCCGCGTTTCACCCTGCTGATCCGCGCCGCCAAGCTGTCCACCCCGGTGGGCGAGTTCCTCTGCGTGATCCGCGATGCCAGCGAATCCGGTATCAGCGCGCGCGTGTTCCACCCCTTGCCCGCTTTTGCCGGGATGGCGATCGAGTTGCAGAATGGCGATCGTTACGGCGTGGAGAAGGTGTGGCAGGAGGAAGATCGCGCCGGTTTCCGCTTTACCGGCCCGGTCGATATCTCCCGCATCATCGAAAGCCCCAGCCGCTTTGCCAAGCGCGGGATTCGCCTCAACCTGTCGGCCCCGGCCACGGTGTCCTCGCTGGGTGGCAAGGAGGAGGTGACCATCGTCGACCTGTCGCAGCAGGGCGCCAAGATTGCCTGCACCTGCCGCTTTGCGCTGGATCAGCGAGTGACGATTTCCGCCAAGGGCCTGCCCGAAACCCGCGCCAAGGTGCGCTGGCGGGCGGAAGGCACGGCGGGCCTGGCTTTCGAGGATACCTTGCAGTTTGGCGAACTGGCCCGGATCGCGCGCCAGTTGCAAGGGTCCGACTGAGCCGATTTCGCCGCTGCGGCACGGTGCTGTTAACTCTCCCATAACCATTTTCCTTCACTCCCGGACAAGAACGCAATCCGGGGGCTTCGATGCTTGAGACTACCAGTGGCAAAGCGCGCGAACTGACTGTCGACGTTGCCATTATCGGCGCTGGCCCGGCGGGCCTGACCGCGGGCTACCTGCTGACCAAGGCGGGCAAATCGGTCGCCATCATCGAGAAGGATGCCACCTATGTCGGCGGCATCAGCCGCACGGTGGAACACGAAGGCTATCGCTTCGATATCGGCGGTCACCGCTTCTTCTCGAAAAGCCAGCAGGTGGTGGACCTGTGGAACGAGATCCTGCCCGACGATTTCATCCAGCGCCCGCGCATGAGCCGCATCTATTACGAGGGCAGGTTCTATTCCTACCCGCTGCGCGCCTTCGAGGCGCTGTGGAACCTGGGGATCTGGCGCAGCACCATGTGCATGGCGAGCTATGCCAAGGCCAAGCTGTTTCCCACGCGCGAAGTGAAGAGCTTCGAGGACTGGACCAGCAACCAGTTCGGCAAGAAACTCTATTCAATCTTCTTCAAGACCTACACCGAGAAGGTGTGGGGGATGCCCTGCAACGAGATGAGCGCCGACTGGGCCGCCCAGCGCATCAAGGGCCTCAGCCTGTGGGGCGCGGTGGTCGACGGGCTGAAGCGGTCACTGGGCCTCAACAAGCTGAACGACGGATCGGGCAAGCAGGCCAAGACCCTGCTCGAAACCTTCCGCTATCCGCGGCTTGGCCCCGGCATGATGTGGGAAGCCGCGCGCGACAAGATCGTGGCGAGTGGCAAGGGCCAGGTGGTAATGGGTCACGCGCTGAAGCAGCTTGCCAGTGATGGGCAGGGCGGCTGGCGCCTGACTGCCGAGGGTGACACCGGCGAAGTGACGATCCGCGCCGCGCACGCCATCAGCAGCGCCCCGATGCGCCAGCTGGCCGCGCGCCTGCATCCGCTGCCCGCGACGACGATCGAGGCATCGAACCTGAAATACCGCGACTTCCTGACCGTGGCGCTGATGATTCGCAGCGAGGACCTGTTCCCCGACAACTGGATATACATCCACGACAGCAAGGTGCAGGTGGGCCGGGTGCAGAACTTCCGTTCGTGGTCGCCCGAGATGGTGCCGGACGAGAACGTTGCCTGCGTCGGCCTCGAATATTTCTGCTTCGAAGGCGACGGGCTGTGGTCGATGGACGATGCCGACCTCGTCGAGCTGGCCAAGCGCGAGATGGATATTCTTGGCCTCGTCAGCCCCGACAAGGTGATTGGCGGCGCGGTGGTGCGGCAGGAAAAGGCTTACCCCGTCTATGACGAGGACTATGCCGCCAATGTCGCCGCCATGCGCATGGAGCTGGAGGACCGGCACCCCACCTTGCACCTGGTGGGGCGCAACGGGATGCACCGCTACAACAACCAGGACCACGCGATGATGACCGCCATGCTGACGGTGGAGAACATCCTGGCTGGCGAGCGTGTCTACGACACCTGGTGCGTCAACGAGGACGCCGAATACCACGAGGCTGGCGACGAGGGGGCCGAAAAGGCCATCGGGCGCCGTGAAGTCACCGAGGACCAGGCCGCCGCGCTCGGTTCGGTACGCGATGTGCCGGCTCGCGTCGCAGCGGGCGACAAGAAGGCCGCCTGATCCATGCCCGCCATGTTCCTGCGCGTGATCGACATGCGGCTCGTCCGTTACCTGCTGGCCAGCGTTGGCTCGCTGGCGGTGGACATGGGCGTGTTCCTCGTCCTGCTGTCGCTGGGCATGTGGGCGGCGGGCGCTTCGGCGCTGGGATATTGCCTGGGCATCGTGGCGCACTGGCTGCTGTCGAGCCGCGCGGTGTTCGTCGGCAGCGTGGCTGAACGCGGCGCGGCGCGCACCCGGCAGAAGGCGCTGTTCGTCGTGTCCGCGCTGGTGGGCCTTGCGCTGACGACGGCGATTGTCTGGGCAGGCGACGTGTCGGGCTTCGATCCGCGGCTGGCCAAGCTGGTGGCCGTGGCGGTGAGCTTTGCCGCCACCTGGCTTCTACGCAGCCGCGTCGTTTTCCGTTAGAGACTGCACCCGATGGGAAATCGGGCATTCGACTGGCGCGCCAAGCTGCGCACGCCGTGGGCAGTGCTCGCGGTATGGGCCACCTATGCGCTGATCCGGCTGGCGGTGCAGCCGCTGCTCGGCTGGGAGCCGCTGGGGCCGGACGACTGGACGCGCCTGCTGGAAGTGCGTGCGTGGATTGACGGGCAGAGCTGGTGGGATGTCACCCAGTACCGGATGAACCCGCCAGCGGGTTTCTCGATGCACTGGTCGCGGCTGGTGGATCTGCCCCTGGCCGCGCTGGCAATTCCCTTTGGCGAGACCGTGGCCATGGTCATGGTGCCGCTGCTGTGGCTGCTGCCCGCGCTGCTCGCCTTGCGCGCGATCATGCTGCGGCTGGCATTTGCCGACCTGGCATTCCTGTTCGGGCTGATCCTGTTTCCCGCCATGCCGCTGCTGCCGGGGGTGTTCACCCCGATGGCGATCGACCACCACGGCCCGCAAGCGGCGCTGGCCACGGTCTGCGCTGCACTGCTGCTCCGCGACACGCGCTGGAGCGCCGTCGCTTGCGGGCTTTGTGCGGCTGCGTGGGTCGAGATTTCCCTGGAGGGATTGCCCTTGGTGGCCGTCATCGCCGGGCTTTATGGCTTGCGGTACTGGTGGGCGGGGGAGCGTTTGCTGCACTGGTTCATCATCCCTTTCGCAATCCTGCTGGCGGCGTGGTCATGGGCCGAGACGTTTTCAATGCTCTTTCTCGATGCGGCACCAACCGGGTTCTATTGCGATGTGATCGGCTGGGGGCATGTCGAAGGCTTGCTGTTCAGCGCGCTCGTAATGTTGGTGGCGACGCATTGGCCGTGGCAAAAATCGCCGGGCAGCCGTCTCGTTTCGTTGGCAATCGCTGGCGTGCTTTGCCTTCTGGCTATGTTCTCTGCGCTGGGTACCTGCGCCGTCAACCCGATGGCCGAACTGGACCCGCTGCTGCAAACCTACTGGCACGGCTACATCACCGAGGGGCTGCCGATCTGGAAGCAGCCGGTGTCGACCATGCTGATGCTGGTCTGGCCCATGGGGATCGTGCTGGCAGGCTGGTGGACCGCCTTCAGGCGCAAGCTCGCCTCGCCCGGCACATTGCTGGCGCTCTACGCGCTGGCGGCGGGTGGCTATTCGCTGCTGGTGATGCGTGAAGGCGTGGTGGCGCAATTGCTGGCGATCCCCTTTGCTGCGCTGCTGCTGGCCCAATGGCTGCCCAGGGCGCGCGCGCTGGCGGCACCCGTGCCGCGCATTCTCGCCACGCTTTCCGTGCTGGGGCTGGCAACGCCGATGTTCGCCACCGCGCTGGCCAAGCCATTGGACCGCCACTTCCCCCTCGCCACCATGCGGCCTGACGTGGTGGCGCTGATGGAGCGGGGCGAATGCGACTATTCCCGCCTTGCCGCGCTTCAGCCCGGACTGGTGCTGGCCCCGCTCGATGCCGGGCCGGAAATTCTCGGGCTGACCGATCACACCATCGTGGCCGCCAGCTACCACCGCAACCAGCGCCCGATGCATGACGTGATGGCGGCGCTGACCGGATCGGTGGCAGAAGCGCGGCAGGTGGTCGATCGCTACCATCCCGCCTACGTCGTGGTCTGCGGCGCGGCGGCGGACGTTGCACTCTATCGCACGGCTGCGCCCGACAATTTCGTCAACCGGTTGCTGTCGGACAGTCCGCCCGCCTGGCTGGCGCTCGACGAGCAGGTGAGCAGCGGCCCGCTGCGCGTCTACCGGGTCAGGCCGGACGGAATTCCAGCGCCACGCCGTTGATGCAGTGACGATGCCCGGTGGGGCGCGGGCCGTCGTTGAAGCGGTGGCCCAGGTGTCCGCCGCAATCGGCGCAATGTTCCTCGGTGCGCGGATAGCCCAGCAGGTGGTCGGTCGAATAGAGCACCGCGCCATCGTCGATCGGCTGCCAGAAGCTGGGCCAGCCGGTGCCGGACTCGAACTTGTGCTCGGAGCGGAACAGTTCGGCGCCGCAGCAGACGCAGCGATAGACGCCTTGGTCGTGGCAATCCCAGTACTCGCCGGAGAAGGCCGGCTCCGTGCCTTTCTGCCGGGCGACGCGGTACTGCTCCGGCGTGAGCTGCTCGCGCCATTCCTTGTCGGTCTTGTTCATGTCGGTCTCTCCTTGGTAGGTCGGGCTTCAGCCCGACAGGGGTTGTTCAGCCGCAAGCGTCGGCCTGAAGGCCGACCTACGGGCGGGTTCGTTTTGCGGTCATCCATACCGCCAGCGGGCCGCAGGCGCAGGCCAGGCCGAGGCTGCCGAAGGCGAAGCCCCAGGCCGCGGCACTGTCCTTGCCGCCCATCCCGTCAAGCACCAGGCCGAAAACGAGCGGGCCGAGGAAGCCGCCGCCGAAGCCCAGAAACGAGTAGACAGCCATTGCGGCGCCGCGTTTCCCGGGCGGGGCGGCGGCCACCAGGCCGGCCGTCAGGGCCGCCGAATCGGCCATCACGGCGATGAAATGCAGCGACAGCAGCACCAAAGTCAGCCCCCACGACACGGTGGCGGAAAATCCCGCCGCCCAGGCCAGGATCGCCGAAGCGGCCATCACCGTCACGATGTAGCGGCGCCGTCCGACGCGCGCCGCGATCTCGTTGCCCAGGATGCTGGCGGGGATGCCCAGCAGGTTGATCGCCGCCGCCACGGCCGCCGGTCCCCAGAGGGTATCCGCATGCGGCGAAAGGGCATAGGCGAAGGCGATGAAGGCCACCAGCCAGGAGCGCAAGCCGAACAGTTCCCAGCAGTGCGCTGCATAGCCCAGCACGTAACCGAGCACGGCGCGGTTGGAGAGCACAGGACGCGGGTCGAGCAGGGGCGCGGGCGCAGGGTCATGCCGCTGCGGCGTCATCGACGCAGCCGGCGCAACAGGCGCGACAGGCGCCACCGGCGCCAGCGCCCGCAGCACCAGCAGGCCCGCCGCCAGCGGCCCTGCGCCGCACAGCATGAAGGCCCACTGCCAGTCGAGCGCCGGTTCCAGCACGCCCGCCAGCAGCAGCGAGACGCTGGCGCCGATGCCGAAGGTGGAGGTGTAGAAGGCGATGAAGCGGCTCTGCAGCGGGCCGGCGACGCGGTCGGTCAGCGCCTTCAGTCCCGGCATGTAGGTGCCCGCCAGTCCCGCCCCGGCGAGCGCCTGGAACAGGGCGCCGCTGGCCACGCCCTGGGCGAAGAGTCCGAAGCCGAGCGTGCCGGCGATGGACAGCAGCGTCGAGAGGAAATACACATGCCGCGCGTCGATGCGGTCGGTGAGCGTGGAGAGCAGCGGCACCGCCGCCATGTAGCCGGCGAAGAACACGCCGCCGATGAAGCCCGCCTCGGCGCCGCTCATGCCCCAGGCCTCGCGCAGCGGCGCCAGCAGCGCCGGATAAGTCGAGAAGCCCGTCATGCTGAGCACTTCCGCTGCGCAGAGCAGGGCGACGATGCGCAGGCTGGAGTCTTTGGCGGGGGCGCTCATGCCGCGGCGATGGGTGAGGGAGCTGAAAGTATAATGGTTCCCCGCCCTTATCGTGACCCAGCATGGCAGGCAAGCCGTCCCCATCCGACGCCTGGCCGCTGTCCGCCAGCATCGTCGCCTCCCTGGCCGTATCCGCCGTGATCGGATTGGCCAACGTCATCCATGTGCTCGGCCTGACCGGCGGCAGCATCGGCGGGCGCCTGCTTGCCGTGATGCCGATCTATTTCCTCGCCGCCTTTGCCGGCGCGCAAATCGCCTTCTGGCTGCTGCGCGCGCTCGTCGCGCGGGCCGTCGGACTGTTCAGGGGGCAGGCGGAGAACGCCGGGCTCGGCGCACGCGAGCACGGCGTGGTGGTGCTCCTGACCTTTGTGGCGGCAGGGTTGTTCCAGTATGCGGAAAGCACCGGCGTGCAGCGCGTGCTGCAGGAGCGGGCCGCCTCGCCTGCCGCGCAGGCGGGCAGCTGTCCGCCGGACATCGCCTGCACCCCGTTGCAGCCCGCGGACGAAGTGGCGGATGCCGACGCCGCCACGCGCCGCGACGTCGCCGCGCGCGGCCTGCTCATCGCGGAAGGATTTGCGCGCTTGATGCGCGATCCCGATCCTGCCGTGCGCGCGACGCTGGCGCGGCGTGCCGACCTGCCCGACGAACTGCTGGAACGCATGGCCGGGGACCGGCACCCGGCGGTGCGGGAAGCCGTCGCGGGCGCACTGCGGCTCAGCGACGAAGCGCTCAGCCGGCTCGCTTTCGATCGCGAAGAAAGCGTGCGCCTGGCCGTGGCGCGCAACCGCAACGCGCCGCCCACCGCGCTGGAAGTGCTGGCCGCGAACAGCTCGGCGCAAATCCGCCTGCTCGTGGCGGAGCATCGCCGCGCCAGCGAACCCGTGCTGCTGCGGCTGCTGAACGGCAGCGGGGACCGCGCGGAACGGATTGCCCGCGAGCGCCTTCCCGGCGGCGGAAAGCCGGCGCAGTAATGCAGAATCGGCCCCGATGGGGCGCTCTCCCGGACGCAAGTGACCGACAAGGCCGCGAAATTTATTTGCCATAGCGGGCGAATCCGTGCATAGTGCGCACCAGCGATCTTCAAGTAGCGCTGTTGTTGTTCGGTTCAGTACCCGCGGTTCCGCGGTATTTCTCCCTTCATCACCCTGCCGGCTTGACCTTCGCCCTCCCCGGGGGCAACCCCTTTTTTGGTTTATTAAGGAAATTCAAGTTATGGCAACAGGTACTGTGAAGTGGTTTAACGA
>JAGREI010000197.1 GCA_020446625.1 Erythrobacter sp. | reverse complement strand
GCACCACCTGCCCCTATTGCGGCGTGGGTTGCGGCGTGCTGGCCGAGCGCAAGGGGGAGCGCGAACTGGTCGTGCGCGGCGATCCCGATCATCCCGCCAATGCCGGACGGCTGTGCTCCAAAGGCACCTGGCTGGGGGAGACGGTGGGGCTGGAAGGGCGACTGCTGCACCCATCGATCCATGGCCAGCAGGTCAGCTGGGACCGCGCGCTAGACGAAGTGGCCGAGCGGTTGCGGGCGACCGTGGCCGAACACGGGCCGGACAGCGTCGCCCTCTATGTCTCGGGGCAATTGCTGACCGAGGACTATTACGTCGCCAACAAGCTGGCCAAGGGCTTCATCGGCACGGGCAACATCGACACCAATTCGCGGCTGTGCATGGCCAGCGCGGTCGCCGCCTACAACCGCGCCTTTGGCGAGGACGTGGTGCCGTGTTCCTATGCGGATATCGACGAGGCGGACCTAATCATCCTCGTCGGTTCCAACACTGCCTGGTGCCATCCGGTGGTGTGGCAGCGGATCGAGGCCGCTCGCGCTGCGCGCGGGACGAAGCTGGTGGTAGTCGACCCGCGCCGCACCGAAACCGCCGAACGGGCAGACCTGCATATCCCGATCGCGCCCGATGGCGACATTGCCCTGTTCAACAGCCTGCTCGCCGCCTGCCGCAACGAAGGCCTGCTCGATCGCGCGTTCTTGCAGGATCATTGCCATGTGCCAGATGGCTATATCGAGGGCCTGCGCCTTGGCGCGCACGGCACCGATCCGGCGAGATTTGCCGAACTGGTGCGCATGGTCGCCGCCAATCCGCGCACGCTTACGCTGTTCAGCCAGGGCGTGAACCAGTCGACCTGCGGCACCGACAAGGGCAATGCCATCATCAACTTCCACCTCGCCACCGGTCGCATCAATGCGCCGGGCATGGGGCCGTTCAGCATCACCGGCCAGCCCAATGCAATGGGCGGGCGCGAGGTCGGCGGGCTGGCAAGCACGCTCGCCTGTCATCTCGGCTTTGCCGAGGACGAGCGGGCAGCGGTGGCCGATTTCTGGCAAGCGCCGGGCCTCTGCACTGGGCCCGGCCTGAAGGCGATCGATCTGTTCCGCGCCGTCCACCAGGGCCGGATCAAGTTCCTGTGGGTGATGGCCACCAATCCCGCCGTCTCGATGCCCGATGCAGGCATGGTGCGCGAGGCGCTGGAGCGGTGCCCGACTGTCGTCGTCTCGGACATCATTGCCGATACCGACACCGCCAAGCGTGCGCATATCCTGCTCCCGGCACTGGGCTGGGGCGAGAAGGATGGCACAGTGACCAATTCCGAACGCCGCATTTCGCGCCAGCGCCCGGCGCTTGCCGCACAAGGTGAAGCGCGGGCCGACTGGCGGATCGTCTGCGACGTGGCAGAGCGGCTTGGCCATGGCGAGGCCTTTGCCTTCGACAGTCCGGCAGCGGTGTTCCGCGAATATGCCGCGATGACCGCGCTGGCAGTAGAGCGGGGCAAGCGCCTCGACCTCACCGCATTGGCACGCACTACCGATCCGGCTTACGATCTGCTCGAACCGCTGCAATGGGGCGGCGCCCGTCCCTGCCGCGATGGCTTTCCGACGGCTGACGGCAAGGCGCAGATCGTGGCGGTGGAAGCGCCTGCAACGCCGCGTCGAAAGGCGGGCGAGGTTGCCCTCAACACCGGGCGCTATCGCGATCACTGGCACACCATGACGCGCACGGGCCTCAGCCCCATGCTGTCGCAGCACCGGCGTGAGCCGCTGCTGGAGGTGGCGCCAGCCGATGCTGCCCAGGCACGGCTGACGGATGGCGGGCTGGCGCAGGTTTCCACCGCCAGCGGCACCAGCACCTATCGCGTTTGCGTGACCGACGCGCAGCAGCCCGGCGAAGCCTTCGTGCCGATGCATTTCACCGATGCCAATGCGCAAGGCGGGCGCACCGGCCTGCTGGTCGATCCCAACAGCGATCCACATTCGGGCCAGCCCGGCTACAAGAACGTCACCGCGCGGCTGGCACCGCTCAAGGTCGACTGGCGCGCCTTCCTTGTCACTCGCGAACCCGTGGCGCCTGACTGCGCCTATTGGTCGCGCGCGCGGATCAAGCAGGGCTGGCTCACCGAGCTGGCGGGCATGGATGCGCTCGATGCCGATGCCCTGCTGCCTGAGGGGCAGCGGCAGGAGGTGAGCGACATGGCGCGCGGAATGTTGCGGATCACGGTGGCCGATGCCGATGGCCAGCTGCTGGCCGCGCTCTATGCCACCCGCAGCGGCGTGCTACCCGCGCGCGACTGGATCGAGCGCCAGTTCGCCGCGCCCGATGCCTCGGCGGCGGAGCTGCTGGCCGGTCGTCCATCCACCCCCGCGCCCGATCGCGGCGCGCTGGTGTGCCTGTGTCACGACGTTGCTGAACACGCCATTCGCGACGCCGTCTGTGCCGGCGCCACCACGGTGAAGGCCGTGGGCGAGGCCACCTGCGCAGGCACCAATTGCGGATCGTGCCGCCCGCTGATCGCGCGGCTGATCGACAGCATGGCCACCCCGGAACAGGAGCAGGCAGCATGATCGAACCCGCTGAGGTGTGGCTGGTGGGCGCTGGCCCCGGCGATCCCGACCTGCTGACGCGCAAGGCAGAAGCTCTGCTTAAGGCCGCGAGCGTGGTGTTCCACGATGCGCTGGTGGGGCCGGGTGTGCTGGCGCTGGTGCCTGAACACGTCCGGCTGGTGTCGGTCGGCAAGCGATCGGGCCGCCATTCGAAGGATCAGCGCAGCATCGACGCGCTGATCGTCGAAGCCGCGCTGGCTGGCGAACGGGTGGTGCGGCTGAAAGGCGGCGATCCGTCGATCTTCGGGCGGGCCACCGAGGAGCTTGAAGCCTGCCACCAGGCCGGAATTGCGGTCCACATCTGCCCCGGCATTACCGCTGCCAGCGCCGCAGCGGCCAGTCTGGGCCAGTCGCTGACCCTGCGCGGCACCGCCCGGCGCCTGACCTTCGTCACTGCCCATACGCAGAAAGGGAAAGTCCTTTCGCTGGACTGGCAGGCGCTGGCCGACCCGCAGGCGACGCTGGCGGTCTACATGGGCAAGGCGTCGGCTGCCGAAATCGCGGCTGGCCTGATGCAGGCCGGTCTCGACGGTGCAACCCCGGTGGTGCTGGTGGAAAGCGCCAGCCTGCCCGAAGAGCGCCGCTTCGCCACTCGTCTCGACCTGTTGCCGCTGGCCGCCCGCACCGCCCTGGGAGACGGCCCCGCGCTCATGCTGATCGGTGCCGCCGTGGGTGCGGCCGCACAACCGGCAAAGACTGCGGCGGGCAAGTCGGCCCTAGGGCTGACGCCTAGCCTTTGAAGGCCGCCAGCGCGTCGAACACCGGCTGCGCGTGTTCCTTCCGACAGATCAGCAGGTCGGGCATGTAGGTATCGCGGTGGTTGTAGGTTAGCGGGCTGCCGTCGATGCGCGAACAGTGCAGGCCGTGGGCCAGCGCCACCGCGACGGGAGCGCAGCTGTCCCATTCGTATTGCCCGCCCGAGTGCAGGTAGATGTCCGCCTCGCCGCGCACCACGGCCATGGCCTTCGCCCCGGCGCTGCCCATCGGCACCAGTTCGGCACCCAGCATGTCGGCCACGGCCACCGCTTCGGCGGCGGGGCGCGTGCGGCTGACCACCATGCGCAGCCTTGCGGGTGCGGGCGGTACCGTGCCGGGCTGGTCGGTGCGCAGTACCGCGTCGAGGCCGGGCAGGGCGACCGCGCCGATCACCGGCTCGCCATCCACGGCCAGCGCCACGTGCACCGCCCAGTCGGTGCGTTCCTCGCCATATTCGCGGGTGCCATCGACCGGGTCGACGATCCACACGCGCGATTTGCTCAGGCGTTCCTCGTTGTCCTTCTCTTCTTCGGACAGCAGGCCATCATCGGGCCGCTGCTGGCGCAGGGCGTGGACAAGGAACTGGTTGGCGGTCGCATCGCCCGCCTTGCCCAGCGCCTTGCCGGCGACGAGGCCAGAGTCGCGCACCTGGATCAGGATGCGCCCGGCGTGGTGGGCCAGCTGCGCGGCGAGTTCGGCGTCGGTCATCGTCTCTATCCTACTTCAGCGGCATGATCTGGCGGACGATGTATTCGGCTGCCTCGTCGGCGGTCATCTCCACCGTGTTGACCACGATATCGGGATTCTCCGGCGCCTCGTAGGGGCTGTCGATGCCGGTGAAGTTCTTCAGCTTGCCTTCGCGCGCCTTCTTGTAGAGGCCCTTCACGTCGCGGGCTTCGGCCACTTCCAGCGGCGTGTCGACAAACACTTCGATGAACTCGCCTTCGGGCAGCATGTCGCGCACCATCTGCCGTTCGGCGCGGAAGGGGCTGATGAAGGCGGTGAGCACGATCAGCCCCGCGTCGGTCATCAGCTTGGCCACTTCGCCCACGCGGCGGATGTTCTCGATCCGGTCGGCCTCGGTAAAGCCCAGGTCCTTGTTCAGCCCGTGGCGCACGTTGTCGCC